>JAYQUR010000369.1:0-3475 GCA_038148075.1 Alphaproteobacteria bacterium
CCGTGCGTCCCGTCCACCGCGAACGGCGACAACGCCGCCTTGCGGTCGGCGCACAGCTTGCAGTCCTTGGCGCTACGCGCCTCTTCCGCGATCGCGACGCGGGTCTTCGCGTCCAGCCAGGTGCCTGGCGAGGCAATCTCGTCGAGCCGCTTCGCGTGCGCGGCGCTAATTTCGGCGCGCACATCCAGCGGCGCGTCCTCATAGGACGTCGTAGCCATATCTCTCTCCCTTTGTCGCGCGAATGACAGTTGAAACAGGTCCCCCTGTCAATGCAGGCGTGCGCAACTGCCGCGGGACGCCTAAACTCCAGCCGACAAAAGCACCGAGGGAGGGTTGGAATGCCGAAAGAAATCCGCCGTGTCGTGACGGGTCACGACGACAAGGGAACCGCGATCGTCGCGATAGACGACGTCGCGAAGAACGTCCGCATCCGCGAAGCAAACGGAATCGCATCGACCCTGCTGTGGGTGGAAGACGACGTGCCGTCCGACAATGCAGGGAACGCCGACAAGGCGGACCGCCAGATCGGCGTCGCACCGCCCGACGGCGGGCACGTGTTCCGCATCGTGGAGTTCACGCCGGACAGCGACGCGGTCAGTAACGAGGAAATGAAGAAGGAACTCGGGCTCGACCCCGACAGCGGCGGGCCGGTGCGCCATCCCGGCATGCACCGCACGCGGAGCGTCGACTATGCCATCGTCATGTCGGGCGAAATCGACATGCTGGTCGACGAGGACGAGGTGCACCTGAAGGCCGGCGATGTCGTCGTCCAGCGCGGCACCAACCACGCGTGGGCCAACCGCGGCACCGAAAACTGCTCGATCGCCTTCGTGCTGATCGACGCGAAGGAGCTGGAAACCTGAACGGGAGGCTTGGATGATGAAAACCTACAGCGGAAATTGCGCGTGCGGCGCCGTCGCGTTCGAAGTAACCGGGGAAGCGATCGCCGAGGGGTATTGTCATTGCCGGATATGTGCCGGATGGAGCGGCGCTCCGGTCAGCCCCCTCGTCGTCCTTCCGACGGGCAGCATCCGGATAACGCGGGGAGCGGAGCATATCGCGACGTTCAACAAGACGCCCTCGGCGAATCGCAAATTCTGCACGAAATGCGGTGGGCACGTGATGTGCGAAATTCCGGGCGACGATATCGAGGAGTTCTATCCTGATACGGTCCCGGACTACCCCTTCACGACCGCTTTCCACATCTTTTATGCGTCGAAGACGCTCCCCATGCATGACGGGCTTCCGAAATTCCTGGACATGCCAGCGGAATTCGGCGGCTCCGGCGAGACCCTGCCGGACTAAGGATTCCCCCAGCTACCGACGCCGCGCGCTTCCCGCCAGCTTCATAGCGACCGCCGGCGCCGACCGCGGCCAAGGCAACGCCACCGGCATGGACAACGTGCCGCGGTCGATCGTGCGGGCGACGCACAAGACGCGCGCCGAGCCTGCCTGGATCGCCTCGCGGAGGCTGGAAGAAATGTCGGAATAGATAAACGACGAGGTACTACGACCGCCCACGCGGGCTCTCCTCGAACCGTGCCTCGCCGACGCCGTCGCGCGCCGCAGCCGCCACCTCGCGCAGCACGCGGCGCAGCACTTTGTTCGCCGCGTTGCGCGGCAGTGCGTCGACGAAGACATAGGCACGCGGGCGCTTGAAGCCGGCAAGTGCCGACGCGCGGCAATGCGCGTCGAGATCGCCCGCGCCCGGGGCGGCCGCGGTCGCGACGACGCAGGCGACCACCATCTGGCCCCAGCGCGGATCTGTCACCCCGACGACGGCGCTCTCGCGGACGCCGGGATGCTCGGCGAGCACCGCCTCGACCTCCTCCGGATGCACGTTTTCGCCGCCGGTCCGCACCACATCGTCGACCCGCCCGCGGAGGTCGACGCGCCCCCCGTCAAGCCGGGCACAAAGATCGCCCGTGTAATACCAGCCGTCGCGCAACTTCTCGGAGGTCGCCTCGGGCCGGTTCAGGTAACACGTGAACATCATGTCCGAACCGGCATCGACGATCAGTTCGCCCTCGGCGCCGACCGGCACGACGGCATCGCACGGGCCGCCCGGTTCGATCACACGGATTCGCGTATAGAAGATGGGATCCAGCACCGTTTCCCGGCCGAGCGGTTCGGTGTTGTGGAGCGCGATCATCGTCTCGGTCGTGCCGAAGATATGCATCGGCGGCGCCGGCCATTGGGCCGCGATGCGCTGCAGCAGGCAGGGCGAGATCGGCGCGCCGCCGAACATCACGTGACGCAGCGAAGCCATCGCCTCCGGCCGGTAGTTCGGCGCCACGGTCATCATGTGGAAGATCGTCGGCACCGCGAAAAGAAACGTGATTCCATGCTCCTCGATCATCTCGTTCGCCCGGTCCGGGTCGAACGCAGACATTGTGTAGTAGGTGCCGCCATAGGCCATGACGATGAGAAAGACGCAAAAGAAGCCGATTGCGTGGCTCAACGGACTGCAGCCGAGCGCGCGCAAGTGGTTTCCTGCACGCATGCCGGTCGCGGGCGATATCCACAGGACGCGGTGCTCGATGGAGCGGTGGGGAACGACGACGCCCTTGGGCAGGCCCGTGGTTCCCGACGTGTAATAGATGTAGGCGGCATCCTCGCGCCCGGGACGCGGCCGGGGCGGCAGGTCCGCCGGATTGCCTCGACAGGTCGCGAAGTCTTCCGCTCCGGCCGAGGAGCCGCCGACGCTGTAGAGCGGCGCTCCCGGCGGCAGCGCGCTCCGCACCGCGGCGACGAGATCGGCCCGGTCAGTAACGATCGCCGTCTCGATGCCCCCTTCCTCGATCAGCTGCGCGACCTCGAGCGGGGGGAGACGCGGATTGACGACCGCGGGAACCGCGCCGATCCGCTGCAAAGCGAACAGCAGCAGGCAATGCTCGAACAGGTTGGGCAATACCGTCGCAACGCGGCTCCCGGCGGCGATCCCGCGAGCCGCGAGCCCCGCTGCAATGACGTCCATTTCGGCGATCATCTCGCCGTAAGTCAGGCGACGGTCTGTGATGTCGTCTACGAGGGCCAGGTGATCCGGATGGCGCTCGGCCGATAGCCACACGAGGTCGTAGGCGGTCTGCATCCCGTTTCCTCTCAACCAAGCCGGTCAGCTGCCAGTCGGTTTCCGCCGCCCCGCGAGCTTCTCGCCGGTCTCGAAATAGCGGCCGGTCACCGCCTTCTCGGCCTCGTCGGCATTCTCTTCAGTCCACGCGCCGAGCGGATAGCCGTGCCACGGGGTCTGAAGGTCGAGCGGCGGCAGGCCCAGCGCCTCCCATTTCGCCTGCGCCGCCTCCATGAAGTCCTGGCGTGGCAGCGAGACCGGCAAATACGGATGTTCGCGCACGGCGTTTATCAGGATGGCGGACGCGCCCTGCCCGTCGGGGTAGGCGTATTGCGCGGTGTTTTCGGACGGCGTGATCGACGGGTCGAGCCTCGGCACCTTGCCGCGGATGATCTCGGCGTCGCG
>JAYQUR010000370.1:0-3463 GCA_038148075.1 Alphaproteobacteria bacterium
GACGTGCTGTTCTTGACGCCGACGCCGATGACGGTTTTCGCGTTCTCGCGCAGCTTGCTGACGAGCGGCGAAAAGTCCGAATCGCCGCTTATGATCACGAACGTGTCTATGTGTTCCTTGGTGTAGCAGAGGTCGAGCGCGTCCACGACCATGTGGATGTCGGCCGAGTTCTTCCCCGACTGGCGCGTGTGGGGAATCTCGATCAGCTCGAAGGCGGCGTCGTGCATCACCGCCTTGAAGTCCTTGTAGCGGTCCCAGTCGCAATAGGCCTTCTTGGCGACGATGCTGCCCTTGACCAGAAGCCGTTCGAGAACCAGCGCAATATCGAATTTCGGGAACTTCGCGTCGCGAACGCCCAGCGCAACGTTTTCGAAGTCGCAGAACAGGGCGAGGTTGGCGTTTCCGTCGGGAGTGCTGGCTGTCATTCGCGGCCTGTTCGTTTTCGGGAGAATGTGCAAGGCCGGATTGTCCGACCGTTATGTGGGGCCGGCTCGTCCATCGAACCGAACTCGAATGGCCAAGGATGGTGGGCGCGGCTGGGATTGAACCAGCGACCCCTCGCGTGTGAGGCGAGTGCTCTCCCGCTGAGCTACGCGCCCGGACCCCTCTGGACCCTCAAAAACGGCCGATTGCCGCGGTCCGTCCGGTAAGGCGGCGCATATAAGGCCGCGCGACGGGGCTTGTCAATGCGGGCCGTGTACGCCATTTAGGGAAACGGAACATCCGATCGGGGCTCGTTTCGCGTATCAGACGAAAGGACCGCACTCGTGACGATCAGAACGACGATCGAAACGCGCCTCAAAAGCGCTTTCGCCGCGCTTGCCGCGGTTCTCGTTATTTCGGCGCCGCCCGCTGCAGCGTCCGCGCGCGATGCGGATGTTGGCCTCTACTACAAGGTCTATGTCGGCGGCTTTCACGTCGGCGACCTCAACTTCGATATCGGGCTCCGGCCGCGCAAGTTCGACGTGGAGGCCAACATCAAGTCGACCGGCATGATCGGGCGCATGTTCCCGTGGTCGATGAAGGCCTATTCGAATGGAGCGTTCGCCGGCGACGGCAGGGTGAGCCCGATCGCCGCCGGCCAGTCGAACAATTGGCGCGGCAAGGAACGCTATATCGATCTCAGCTTCGAGAAAGGGGTCGCGCGGGTGAAACGCATCCGGCCCACGCCCGACGCCGACGACCGCGACCGGGTGCCCGAGAACCTGCGTGCGGGCGCGCTCGACCTCACGAGCGCGATCATGACGATCATCGCGCGGATGGATTCTCAGGCCGAATGCGCGGCGCAGGTTCCCGTGTTCGACGGGCGCCGACGCTTCGACCTCGTCGTAGAACCCGACGGCGTCGACAGCCTGAAGCCCAACCGTTATTCGCCGTTCGGCGGGGCTACGACAAACTGCATCGTCTGGTTGGACAAGAAAGCGGGCTTCAAACGGCGCGATTCCTCCGGCTGGAACGACAGCGACCGCAAGGCGCGCGTCTGGCTCGGCCGCGCCTTCGGCGACGCGCCGCCGGTGCCGATCCGCCTCACGTTCGATACACCGTTCGGTGCGCTCATTGCCCATCTGAACAAGGCGACAATGGTCTCCGGCGACAGCCGTCAGGAGCTTTCGCAGGCGGATTAAGCGCTGCCGGCTTCGGCATTTCACATCCCGCTTGGCGTTCGCGGCCCGTTTGTGGCAAGTTCGCGCACGGGCCGGTTAGGCGCCGCTCCCCGCGTGCCGGCATTCGTTGACGATTGAAACTGAACGGGTTTTCGGATCGATGACCTCTGGCGCGTGTGCGGCCATCATACTTGCCGCCGGCATGGGAACGCGGATGAAATCCGCCCTGCCGAAAGTGCTGCATCCGGTCGCGAACCGGCCGATGATCTCCCACATCCTGACGACGCTGGGCGCCGTTTCGCCCGAGCGCACCGTCGTTGTCGTCGCGCCGGGCATGGACCGGGTCGCGAAGGCGGTGGCCCCCGCGGAAACCGCGGTCCAGACCGAGGCGCTCGGAACCGGCCATGCGGTCCTCGCCGCGCGGGAGGCGATGGCGGGCTTCGAAGGCGACGTGCTCGTGCTGTTCGGCGACACGCCGCTGCTGACCGCCGAGACCATGCGGAAGATGGTCGCGGCGCGCCGCGCGGCGAACAATCCGGCGGTGGTCGTGCTCGGTTTCCGCCCGGACGATCCGGCGGAATACGGCCGTCTCGTTACCGACGGCGACGGCGGGCTCGAAGCCATCGTCGAGTTCCGCGACGCGACGCCGGAGCAGCGCGAGATCGGTCTGTGCAACGCCGGCATCATGGCGATCGACGGCAAGGTCATGTTTTCGCTGCTCGACGCGGTCGGCAACGACAACGCCAAGGGCGAATATTATCTCACCGACATCGTTGCCATCGCGCGCGACCGCCAGCTCGCTTGCGTCGCCGTGGAGGCCGACGACCCGGTCGAGGTGATGGGCGTCAACAGCCGCGCACAGCTCGCCGAGGCCGAAAACGCGATGCAGCAGCGCCTGCGCGCGGCCGCCATGGCGAACGGCGTGACGATGACCGATCCGGAGACCGTCTGGCTGTCCGCCGATACGAAACTCGGCCGCGACGTCACCATCGAACCGAACGTCTTCTTCGGTACCGGCGTGACGGTTGCCGACAATGTCGAAATCCGCGCCTTCTGCCATATCGACCAGGCGGAAGTCGAAAGCGGCTGCATTGTCGGTCCGTTCGCGCGGCTCCGTCCGGGAGCGAAGCTCGGACGCGATGCGCATATCGGCAATTTCGTCGAAATCAAGGCGGCGCACGTGGAAGAGGGCGCGAAGGTGAACCACCTGTCCTACATCGGCGACGCCCGCGTCGGCGCGAAGGCGAATATCGGCGCCGGCACGATCACCTGCAATTACGACGGCTTCTTCAAGGATATTACGGATATCGGCGCCGGGGCCTTCATCGGCTCTAACACGGCGCTGGTCGCGCCGGTGAAGGTCGGCGACGGTGCCATCGTCGGCGCGGGTTCGGTCGTCACGACCGAAGTCGAGGCGGATGCGCTCGCTGTCGCGCGCGGCAAGCAGCGCAATATCGGCGGCTGGGCGAAGAGTTTCCGGACGCGGCGCCAGGCCGAAAAGGATGCCTCCAGAGAGTAACCACCAGCTCAAGGCGGACCCCAGTATATGTGCGGCATTATCGGAATAATCGGCAAGGCGGACGCGGCGCCCCTCCTGCTCGACGGGCTCAAGCGGCTCGAATATCGCGGTTACGACTCGGCCGGGATCGCGACTCTGGTCGACGGCGGCATCGACCGCCGCCGTGCGAAAGGGAAGATCGCCAATCTCGACGCGTTGATTCAGGAAAATCCGCTGCCCGGACACATCGGCATCGGCCATACGCGCTGGGCGACGCATGGCTCGCCGAGCGAGGAGAACGCGCATCCGCACGCCGACGACCGCGTCGTGCTGGTCCATAACGGCATTATCGAGAATTTCC
>JAYQUR010000371.1:0-3434 GCA_038148075.1 Alphaproteobacteria bacterium
GTTTTACGCCGACCTGAAACGCGAACTTGCCGGGACCGGGACCGAGGTGGCGGCGGGGCCGGAGGCGGTCGTCGAGGCAGCGGCGCGCAATGCCGACTGGGTCATGGCGGGCATCGTCGGCGCGGCCGGACTGGAAGCGACGCTGGCGGCGGTGCGCCAGGGCGCGAACGTCGCGTTCGCGAACAAGGAATGCCTTGTCTGTGCCGGCGACCTGATGATGAAGGAGATCGCACGCAGCGGCGCGACGCTGTTGCCGGTCGATTCCGAGCACAACGCGATATTCCAGGTTTTCGAGTTCGACCGTCGGGACGCGGTGGAGAAGATCGTCCTGACCGCTTCCGGAGGGCCGTTCCGGACGTCGAGCCTCGACGAAATGCGGGCAGCGACGCCGGCGCAGGCGGTCGCGCACCCGAATTGGGACATGGGCGCCAAGATCTCGATCGATTCCGCGACCATGATGAACAAGGGGCTCGAGCTCATCGAGGCCCACTATCTGTTCGATATGCCGGCGGAGCGGATCGACGTGCTGGTCCACCCTCAGTCGATCGTGCACAGCATGGTCGCGTACGTGGACGGCTCGGTCCTGGCGCAGCTCGGTACGCCGGACATGCGGACGCCCATCTCCTACGCCCTCGGCTGGCCGGTCAGAATGAGTACGCCGAGCGCCCGTCTCGACCTCGCCGAAATCGCCGAGTTGACCTTCGAACATCCTGATTTAGAACGATTTCCCGCGCTGAGGCTGGCGCGCGAAGCCTTGCACGCCGGAGGCGCCGCGCCTACTATCCTGAACGCGTCCAACGAGGTGGCGGTCGCGGGCTTCCTCCGCGAGGAAATCGGGTTTCTGGATATCCCCGCGATCGTCGAAGAGGCCCTGAACAGGGTAAGCGGCAACGAAATCGGGACGGTCGAGGATTTCCGGTCGGTCGACCGCCAGGCGCGACGTGCGGCCGAGGAAGCGGTCGGGCGGCGCGAGGCGGGCAGATGACGCCCTGTCGTCGGCGATAAACGCAGGAAGCACGTGAGACGATGCTAGATATCCTTTCGCTGATCTGGAATTACATCCTGCCGTTCCTGGTGGTGCTCACCGTGCTCGTGTTCGTGCACGAGATGGGACACTATCTGGCGGCGCGGAAATGCGGCGTCCGGGTAGAGGTGTTTTCGGTGGGTTTCGGCCGCGAAATCTTCGGCTGGAACGATCGTCACGGGACGCGCTGGAAGTTGAGCATGATTCCGTTCGGCGGCTACGTGAAGATGTTCGGCGAGATGCAGGCATCGGGGGCCGCCGATCACGACCCCGACGAAGAGGACCGCCCGAGGATGACCCCGGACGAAGCCAGGGTCGCATTCGATACGAAGACATTGCCACAGCGTTCGTTCATCGTCGCCGCAGGGCCGCTCGCGAACTTCCTGCTCGCCATCGTCGTCCTGTCTGGCATGTTCATGACGATCGGTCAGCCGTTCACGCCGGCGGATATCGGCCGCGTCCTGCCGAACAGCGCAGCGGAAAAGGCGGGGTTCCTGCCGGGCGATGTCATCGTCAGCATCGACGGCCGTCCGGTGGAGCGTTTCGAGGAAGTCATCCGGACCGTCCGGTTGTATCCCGCTACGCCGCTTGAATTCGGCGTCGACCGGAACGGGCATCCGGTGACGCTGACGGCTATTCCCGACGTCATCGACCAGACCGACCGGTTCGGCAATCCGCAGCGGATCGGGCGCCTCGGCGTATCGCGCGCCGGTTCGGACATGAAGCTCGTCCGGCACGATCCTTTCAGCGCCGTGTGGCGGGCTACGGCGGAGACCTACATCCTCTCGGAAAGCATATTCTCCGCGATCTGGCAGATCATCAAAGGCACGCGCACGACCAAGGAACTCGGCGGGCCGATCCGTATAGCCCAGATGTCGGGCGACGTCTGGCAGGCGGGGCTTATCAGTTTTCTGATGTTCACGGTGCTGCTGTCGATAAATCTGGGACTTATCAATCTGTTTCCGGTACCGATGCTGGACGGCGGGCACCTGCTGTTTTATGCGATAGAAGCGCTCCGCGGCCGTCCGCTGGGCGAACGCGCGCAGGATGTTGGGATTCGCATCGGAATCGGTATGGTTTTCGCCCTGATGGTGTTCGCGACCTGGAACGATCTCGTTCAGTTGCGCGTGGTGGATTTTTTCGTAGGACTGGTAACCTGACAAAAAGCGGCGAAGACAAACCGCGTGGAGGCATTTGAAGTGGTGCGGATCCGCATCCCGGCTCGTTTGGTAGCGATTCTCGTCTGCGTTGCGACGCTGCTGGCGCATGCCGCCGTCGCGCAGACGCCGGGTAACCGCATACGCGACATCAAGGTCGAAGGCGTGCAGCGGATCGAGGCCGATACGGTGCGATCCTATATGGGCATTCATGCCGGCGACGACATCTCGGCGGCCGATCTGGACAAATCGCTGAAGGCCCTGTTTGCAACCGGCCTGTTCGCGGACGTGACGGTCCGGCGCGAAGGTCCCGACGTGATCGTCCGGGTTATCGAGAACCCGATCATCAACAGGATTGCATTCGAAGGAAACCCCAGGATTTCGGACGAAATCCTGAACGATGAGGTGAGGCTGCGCCCGCGCGTTGTTTTCACCCGCTCCCGCGTTCAGGCCGACCTGCAGCGGATCATGGATATCTACCGGCGAAGCGGCCGATTTTCGGCCTCTGTCGTACCGAAGGTCATCCAGCTTCCGCAGAATCGCGTCGATCTCGTGTTCGAGATTACCGAAGGCGAGCTGACCGAGATTCGCAAGATCAGTTTCGTCGGCAACGAGCGCTACGATGACGGAGACCTACGGGAAGTTATCCAGACCAAGGAGTCGGCCTGGTACAGATTCCTCTCGTCCGACGACACCTACGACCCGGACCGTCTTACATTCGACCGAGAACTTCTCCGGCGATACTACCTCGCGAACGGTTTCGCCGATTTCCGCGTCGTCTCCGCAGTAGCCGAGCTAACGCCCGACAACAGAGCGTTTTTCGTAACCTTCACCATCGAAGAGGGGGAACGGTACAAGTTCAGCGAAATCAAGCTGACGTCGTCGCTCAAGGACCTGAAGACCGAAGACCTGAACCAGCAACTCACCGTCAAGCAGGGCGAATGGTACGACGCGGACGCCGTCGAGGCGTCTATCGGCAAGCTGACCGATGCGATCGGCGAGCGCGGCTATGCTTTCGTCGATATCCGGCCGCGCGTCCGACGGGACCGCGCGGCGAAGACGATTAGCGTCGAATTCGTCATTCAGGAGGGACCGCGAGTCTTCGTCGAACTCATCAATATCGACGGAAACTTACGGACGCTCGACAAGGTCAATCGTCGGGAACTGCTGTTGATCGAAAACGACGCTTTCAACTCCTCCAAGCTGCGCAGTACAACTCAGAGGAACAGGACCCACGCCTATATCGAGAACAA
>JAYQUR010000372.1:0-3425 GCA_038148075.1 Alphaproteobacteria bacterium
CGATTACGGCGTCACGAACCCCTCGGGCGCGGACGGCACGCCGTTGCTCGTCGTGCCCTCGATGATTAACCGCGGCTACATTCTCGACCTGACGGCCGAGAATAGTTTCCTCCGGTTCCTTGCCGGTCTCGGTTTTCGGCCGCTGCTCGTCGACTGGGGCACACCGGACGAGGCCTGGCTCGCACGGGATCTCTCCGACATTCTCTCGACCGACCTCGTGGACATGCTGGAGACGGCGACGGAGACCGCGGGCGGCCTGCCGGTGCCGGTCATCGGCTACTGCATGGGCGGGACGATGGCGACGGCGCTGGCGACGCTTTCGCCCGGGCGGATATCGGCGCTTGTGCTGCTGGCGTCGCCATGGGACTTCCATGCCGGCGACGGCGGGCCGCCGCCCTTCGTCGCGGCCGGCGGATCGGCGCTGGAGAACGTCCTGTCGGCGCTCGGCTGTCTGCCGGTGGACGTCCTTCAGATGCTTTTTCTGTCCATCGACGTGGCGCAGAGCTGGGAGAAGTTCAGACGCTTCGGTGCGGCCCGCCTCGACCGGCAATCGACGGAAATGTTCGTTGCGCTGGAGGACTGGCTCAATGACGGCGTGGCCCTCGGCGCGCCGGTGGCACGCGAGTGCCTGTTCGACTGGTATGGCGGAAACCTACCGATGCGGGGCGGATGGCGCGTGGCGGGACAACCCGTCCGTCCGGCGCAAATCGACATCCCGGCGCTCGCCGTCGTCCCCAGCCAGGACAGGATCGTGCCCCCGGCATCGGCGGCCGCGCTCGCAGCGGCGCTCCCGCGGTGCCAAACGCTCTCGCCTTCCGCAGGCCATATCGGCATGATGGTCGGCGGCCGCGCGTTAACCAAGCTGTGGCAACCCATGGCGGACTGGCTTCGGGAAAATCGCCGAGAAGGACGCAGTGCGGGATAATAATTACTTAAATAAAACAATATTTTATTAATATTTATTGTGCATTGCACAATTTTCCTTGTAAGGACCGGAGAATAGGTCTATCTTACTGTCATAGTTAAGCGATGGCCCCGATGTATCGGCCATCGAAGAAAGAAGGGAGATCCTAATGACCGAAGTTGTTATCGCGAGCGCTGCCCGTACGCCGGTCGGCGCATTCAACGGCGCGCTGAGCACGCTGTCCGCCTCCGATCTCGGCAAGGTCGCGATCCAGGCAGCGCTCGAACGCGCGGGCGTGGCGCCGGCTGACGTTTCGGAAGTCATCATGGGCCAGATCCTGACCGCCGCGCAGGGCCAGAACCCGGCACGCCAGGCGTCTATCGGCGCCGGCCTGCCCGTCGAGGTTCCCGCCTACGGCGTAAACCAGCTGTGCGGTTCCGGCCTCAAGTCGGTGGCGATGGGGCTTCAGGCGATCCTCAACGGCGACTCCGGTATCGTCGTCGCGGGCGGGCAGGAATCGATGAGCATGGCCCCGCACGCCTCGCACCTCCGCAACGGCACCAAGATGGGCAATACCGAGTTCGTCGACACCATGATAAAGGACGGGCTGTGGGATGCCTTCAACGGCTATCACATGGGCAATACCGCCGAAAACGTCGCGGAGAAATGGCAGATCACCCGCGAACAGCAGGACGCGTTCGCTGTCGCTTCGCAGCAGAAAGCGGAAGCGGCGCAGAAGGCCGGCAAGTTCAAGGACGAGATCGTCCCCGTCACCTACTCGACCCGCAAGGGCGACGTCACCGTAGAGGACGACGAGTACCCCAAACACGGCACGACGATCGAGACGCTCGCAAAACTTCGGCCGGCATTCGACCGCGAGGGCACTGTCACGGCGGGCAACGCGTCGGGCATCAACGACGGCGCTGCGGCACTCGTTCTGATGACGGCCGAAGAAGCGAACAAGCGCGGCATCGACCCGATGGCTCGCATCGTTTCGTGGGCGCAGGTCGGCGTCGACCCGGCGATCATGGGCTCCGGACCGATTCCGGCAAGCCGCAAGGCGCTCGAAAAGGCCGGCTGGTCGCCCGACGACCTAGACCTCGTCGAAGCCAATGAGGCGTTTGCCGCACAGGCCTGTGCGGTCAACAAGGACCTCGGCTGGGATACAGACAAGGTGAACGTCAACGGCGGCGCTATCGCGCTCGGCCACCCGATCGGCGCTTCGGGCGCCCGCGTTCTCGTAACCCTGCTGCACGAAATGCAGAAACGGGACGCGAAAAAGGGCCTCGCCACGCTGTGCATCGGCGGCGGCATGGGCATCGCGATGTGCGTCGCCCGCGACTGACTTCCGTCGCGTAGTACCCGGGAAGCGCAGGAAAGCGCGCCCCGTCAATTCATGGAATCGATCCGGCCCGTCGCGCAGGATGCTTGGCGGCCCGACCCAAACACGGGAGATGTGTCATGTCGCGCGTCGCAGTCGTCACGGGCGGAACCCGCGGTATCGGCGGGATGGTGTCCGAGCAACTCAAGGAAAAAGGCTATACGGTGGCCGCCGTATACGGCGGCAACGACGAAGCCGCGCGCCAGTTCAACGAGGAGACCGGCATCCCGGTCTACAAGATCGACGTTTCCGATTTCGACGCCTGCCAGGAAGGCGTCAGGAAGATCGAGGCCGATCTCGGCTCGGTGGAGATCCTCGTGAATAACGCCGGCATCACGCGCGACGGCACGATGCACCGAATGAGCCACGACAACTGGCAGGCGGTGATCGACACCAACCTCGGCTCCTGCTTCAACATGAGCCGCGCCGTGATCGAGGGCATGCGCACACGCAAGTTCGGCCGTATCGTCAATATCGGCTCGATCAACGGCCAGGCCGGCCAGTACGGTCAGGTCAACTACGCCGCCGCCAAATCGGGTATCCACGGCTTTACCAAGGCGCTTGCCCAGGAAGGCGCTGCGCAAGGCATCACGGTCAACGCGATCGCGCCGGGATACGTCGACACCGACATGGTCCGTGCGGTGCCCGCCGACATTCTCGAGAAGATCATCCAGCGGATCCCGATGGGCCGACTCGGCCGCGGCGAGGATATCGCCCGTGGCGTCCTGTTCCTCGTCGCCGACGAAGCCGACTTCATCACCGGCTCGACGCTTTCGATCAACGGCGGCCAGCACATGTACTGACCGCGTGACGGAATTCGTTTCGGAACGCGCAACGCGGCGCCGCGCCACTCTCATTGGCGGCGGCGCCGTTCTGTTATGGGGGACGCTCGCCCCGCTTACGGTCTGGACGGCCGGCATTCCGCCTTTCCAGCTCGTTGCGATGGCATTCGCAGCGGCAGTCGCCCTGACCGCCGCGATGGGAGCGATCCGCCGCCGCCCGCCTGCGGCATTCTTCCGTCACCCGCCGGCTGCATGGATGCTGGGCGTCGGCGGGCTTTTCGGCTTCCACTTCTTCCTTTTCGTCGCGCTACGTACGGCACCGGCGGTCGAAGCCAATCTGATCAACTATCTCTGGCCG
>JAYQUR010000373.1:0-3425 GCA_038148075.1 Alphaproteobacteria bacterium
CAGACCAGGACGAGTTGAGCGCGGCGCTGTCGCCCATTTCCGAGGTCATAGACGAAATAAGGAATGGCCGTATGGTCGTCATCGTCGACGACGAGGATCGCGAGAACGAAGGCGATCTCGTCGTCGCGGCGCAGATGGCAACGCCCGACGTGATCAATTTCATGGCGAAGCACGGCCGCGGGCTAATCTGCCTGTCGATGACGCCGGATCGCATCGACAAGCTCGGGCTCAGCCTGATGTCGAACGACAACCGCTCGCAGTTCGAGACGGCTTTCACGACCTCGATCGAAGCGCGCGAAGGGGTGACCACGGGCATATCCGCCGCCGACCGCGCCAGGACAATCGCCGTTGCCATCGATCCCAACAACGGCGCGGAGGATATCGTCACGCCCGGCCACGTCTTTCCGTTACGGGCGCAGGCGGGCGGCGTCCTCGTCCGGACCGGCCATACCGAGGCGGCCGTCGATCTGGCGCGGCTTGCGGGCCTTAACCCGTCCGGCGTGATCTGCGAGATCATGAACGAGGACGGCACGATGGCGCGGCTGCCCGATCTCGTTCAGTTCGCACAGCTCCACGGGCTCAAGGTCGCGACGATCGCCGATCTGATTGCCTACCGCCTGCGAAACGATTCCATCGTCGAGCGCTCGTTGACGACGCGTATCGACAGAAAGCACGGCGGCAGTTTCAAGCTCATCGTCTACCGCAACCGTATCTCGGGCGCGGAGCATCTTGCGCTGGTGAAGGGCGATATCTCGACGGACGAACCCGTTCTCGTCCGGATGCACGCCGTGAACATTCTGGACGACATGCTGCACGACACCACGAACAATCGCGACACGGAGCTGGAGGCGGCGATCCGCACGGTCGGCGAAGAAGGCCGCGGTGTGGTGGTCATCATCCGCGAACCGTGGGCCGAGAAGCTTTCGAACCAGGTCCGGGCGCGCCACCGGCTGCCGTCGGATCCCCTGTCGGCGACGGCAGAGATTTCGGTGAGCCCCGATGAAGAAGGCGAGATCACCGCGCCGCCGGCGTTGCGCGATTTCGGTGTCGGCGCCCAGATCCTGTCGGACCTCGGGATTCGGGAGATGGAGTTGCTGACGAACCGGGCCCGTGCGATCAAGGGGCTCGAAGGCTTCGGCCTGACCGTCACCGGACGCCGGTCAATCGATCGCATCGAAGAATAAGGAACGCATCATGGCCGACGGCCCCCACATCATGATCGTCGAATCTCCGTACTACGAGGAGATCGCCGGTCGGATGATCGACAGCGTACTCGCCGAGATGAAAGAGGCGGGCGCGACCTACGAGCGGTTTTCCGTCCCGGGCTCTTTCGAGCTGCCCGGCGCGATCAAGATGGCGATCGACGCGGACCCGAACCGGTTCGACGGCTATATCGCGCTCGGTTGCGTCATCCGGGGCGAGACGTCGCATTACGACTATGTCTGCCTTGAGAGTGCGCGGGGTCTCAACGATCTCGTGCTGGAATACGGGATCGCGCTCGGCTACGGCGTCCTGACCACCGAAAACGGCGAGCAGGCACTGGCGCGCGCCAGCCGCGACAAGCACGACCGGGGCGGCGCCGCCGCGCGGGCGTGCCTTGCGATGATCGATCTCAAGCGCAAGCTGAACGAACCGCGATGACCGGGACCGCCGCGCGGCCACCGAAACGGCCCGCAGGCGGCGGGAGACCGAAGGGAAGCGCCCGGCGCAGCGCCGCGCGTCTCGCGGCTGTCCAGGCGCTCTACCAGACCGACCATTCGGGTGCGCGGCCCGATGCGGTTCTCGAGGAATTTCTCCGCTTCCGCCTCGGCGACAGTTTCGACACCGAGCACGACGCGGCGCCCGACAAGAACCTTTTCACGGAGATCGTGCGCGGCGTCTCGGTGCGGCGGCAGTCTCTCGACGACATGATCTCGGCGGCCCTGACCGAAACCTGGCCTCTCGGGCGGCTGGAATACATTCTGCGCGCTATCCTGCGGGCGGGGGCCTACGAACTCGAAGCGCGTCCCGGGACGCCCGCGCGGGTCGTGATCACGGAATACGTCGACGTCGCGCACGCGTTCTACGACGGGCAGGAGCCCGGCATGGTGAACGGTCTTCTCGACCGTCTCGCCCGCACGCTGCGGCCGGACGAGTTCGGCGCAAGGCCCGAAGCCGGGGACGGGGGCGGTGGCTGACGGCCGGCGCGGCGAGTTCGACCTGATTGCGGCGCTGTTCGCTCCGCTGGCCGCCGGAGACAGCCGGTCGCTGGGGTTAACGGACGATGCGGCGCTGCTGCCCGCGAGACCCGGATACGAGACCGCCGTGACCACCGATACGATGGTCGCCGGCGTTCATTTCCTCGATACCGAAGCGCCCGGCCGGGTCGCCCGGCGACTGCTTCGCGTGAACCTCTCGGACCTGGCGTCGATGGGCGCCGAGCCGGACGGATATTTCCTGAACTTTTCGGTGCCGCCGTCCACGACGGATAGGTGGCTCGAGGATTTCGCTTGCGGCCTCGGGGACGACCAGAAGGCGTTCGGGGTAGCGCTGCTTGGCGGCGACACGACCTCGACACCGGGGCCGATGACGCTGTCGGTAACGATGCTGGGCGCTGTCCCCGACGGGACGGCGGTTCGCCGGGCGGGCGCGTCGGCGGGCGATCTCGTGATGGTATCGGGTACCATCGGCGATGCGTCGCTGGGACTGTCGGATCTGTCGTCTGGCAGAACGGACCGGCCGCATCTGGTTGAGAGATTCCAGATTCCGGAACCGCGGCTGCATCTCGGCGCGGCACTGCGCGGGATCGCCTCGGCGATGGCGGACGTCTCCGACGGGCTGGTCGCGGACGCCGGTCACATTTGCGCGGCGTCCGGCGTGGGTGCCGAAATCGACGCCGGCCGCATTCCTCTTTCCCGCGATGCCGCGGCCGCGGTCGAGGCCGGCGAAACCGATCTGGCTTCGTTGGCGACCGGCGGCGACGATTACGAACTGGTGTTCGCCGTGCCCTCCGATCGGTACGAGGCGGCGTTGTCCGCAGGCCGGGCTGTCGGCGTGGACGTCGCCGAGATCGGGCGGTTTACGGAGGGGGACGGCGTCGAGTTGCGGGCGGCGGACGGCGGCCGCCTGAGGGTTGAGCGAAGGGGATACCGGCATTTCTGAGGCAGGTTAACGCTCTGTTTTTTTTTCCGTTGCGATAATGCGCACGGAAGGAAGGGCAGACGATATGTACGGACACGAGCGTTTCCGCAGGTTTCTTGCATTTGTCGCCATGGGGTTCGCGGCGCTGGCGCTCTGGATCGGGTCCGTCGACGTGGCGGGCGCAAGCTCGCCCAAGGGGCGGCTTTCGGCAAACCAGTTCGTGGCGCTGAAGCCGTTCATCATCCCGATGCCCCCCAAGGGCGACGAACGCCGGCAGTTTACGCTGATGGTCGCGCTCGAACTCG
>JAYQUR010000374.1:0-3414 GCA_038148075.1 Alphaproteobacteria bacterium
GCTTGCGCTTCACCGCGACGAACACCTTGACCATCTTCATGACGCCCGGCAGCAGTTCGTCGCCGCGCTGGAGCTTGTCGACCTTGTTCTCGAAGCGGGCCTGGAGCGCCGCCTCGGCGGTGTCGAACTGCGCCTTGAGACGCTCGACGGCATCCGCCGTCGGCGACTCCTGGATGCCAATCTGCCACCACTGGCCGGGGGTCACCTGGCTCAGCGATTCCTCGGTGATCTTGCCCTCGGGGAATCCCTTGGGGCCGCTGGTCGCGGTCTTGCCGAGCAGGATTTCCTTGAGGCGATGGTAGGTGTTGCTCTCGAGGATGGCCTTCTCGTCGTCCTTGTCCTTGGCGAGCGCCTTGATCTCCTCGCGTTCGATCGCGAGAGCGCGCTCGTCCTTCTCGACGCCGTGACGGTTGAAGACCCGCACTTCGACGACGGTACCGGTCACGCTCGGCGGCAGACGCAGCGAGGTGTCGCGCACGTCGGACGCCTTCTCGCCGAAGATGGCGCGCAGCAGCTTCTCTTCCGGCGTCATCGGCGACTCGCCCTTGGGGGTCACCTTGCCGACGAGAATATCGCCCGGTTCGACGTTGGCGCCGACATAGACGATACCGGCCTCGTCGAGGTTCTTGAGCGCCTCTTCGCCGACGTTCGGGATGTCGCGGGTAATTTCCTCCTGACCCAGCTTGGTATCGCGGGCCATGACCTCGAACTCCTCAATGTGGATCGAAGTGAACACGTCGTCACGCACGATCCGCTCGGAGATGAGGATGGAGTCCTCGAAGTTGTAACCCTGCCAGGGCATGAACGCGACGAGCACGTTACGGCCCAGCGCGAGTTCGCCCAGATCGGTCGAAGGACCGTCGGCGATGATGTCGCCGACCTCGACGCGGTCACCCATCTTCACCAGCGGGCGCTGGTTGATGCAGGTGTTCTGGTTCGACCGCTGGAACTTCAGCAGGTTGTAGATGTCGACGCCGGGCGATGACATGTCGTCGTTGCTGTCGGCGCGGACGACGATACGGGTCGCGTCGACCTGGCTGACGATGCCGCCGCGCCGCGCAATCGCGGTCACGCCCGAGTCGCGCGCCACCACTTCTTCCATGCCGGTGCCGACCAGCGGCGCCTCGGCGCGGATGAGCGGCACGGCCTGACGCTGCATGTTCGAGCCCATCAGCGCGCGGTTGGCGTCGTCGTTCTCGAGGAACGGGATGAGCGCCGCGGCCACGGACACCAGCTGCTTCGGCGAAACGTCCATGTAGTTGATGTCTTCGGAGCGCGACATCACGAACTCGCCGCCCTTGCGGCAGCTGACGAGGTCGGCGGTGAAGCGGCCCTTGTCGTCGAGGGTGGCGTTGGCCTGGGCGATCGTGTATCGGCCCTCTTCCATCGCCGAGAGATAGACGACGTCGTCCTGGATCTTGCTGTCGGCGACCTTGCGGTACGGGCTCTCGATGAAGCCGTACTTGTTGACGCGGGCATAGGTCGCCAGCGAGTTGATCAGGCCGATATTGGGACCTTCCGGGGTCTCGATCGGACACACGCGGCCATAGTGGGTGGGGTGCACGTCGCGCACCTCGAAGCCCGCACGTTCGCGGGTCAGACCGCCCGGGCCCAGCGCCGAGAGGCGGCGCTTGTGGGTGATCTCGGCCAGCGGATTGGTCTGGTCCATGAACTGGCTCAACTGGCTCGAGCCGAAGAACTCGCGCACCGCGGCGGCCGCCGGCTTGGCGTTGATCAGGTCGTGCGGCATGACGGTATCGATTTCGACGGAGCTCATCCGTTCGCGAATCGCCCGCTCCATGCGCAACAGGCCGATGCGGTACTGGTTCTCCATCAACTCGCCGACCGAGCGGACGCGGCGGTTGCCGAGATGGTCGATGTCGTCGATCTCGCCGCGGCCGTCCTTGAGGTCGACCAGGGTCTTGAGGATCGAAAGGATGTCTTCCTTGCGCAGCACGCGGAGCTGGTCGTCCGTCTCGAAGCCGAGGCGGGCGTTCATCTTGACGCGCCCGACCGGCGAAAGGTCGTAGCGTTCGGCATCGAAGAACAGGCTCTGGAACAGCGCCTCCGCGGTCTCTTCCGTCGGCGGCTCGCCCGGGCGCATCACGCGATAGATCTCGATGAGCGCGCGCTCGCGGTCGACGACCTTGTCGACTTCCAGCGTGTTGCGGACGTAGGGACCGATCGTGACGTTGTCGATGTCAAGGGTCGGAATCTCGGCGATGCCCGCCTCGATCAGCCCGGCGACGTTCTCCTCGGTCAGTTCCTCTCCGGCCTCGATGAAGATGCGGCCGGTCTTCTCGTCGATCAGATCGATGGCGACGAAGCGGCCATAGAGATCCTCGACGGGAACCAGCAGCTCGTCGACGCCGGCTTCCGAAAGCTTGTTGAGCACGCGACCGGTGATCTTGGTGCCGGCCTCGATCGCGACGCGACCGGTCTTGGCGTTGATCATGTCGCGCGCCGCCTTGAGGCCGCGCAGCCGCTCGGGATTGAGCGGCATCTTCCAGCCGTCGCGCTTGGCGTCGTGGACGAAGTTCACCCGGTCGTAGAACGAATCGAGGATCTCCTCCTGGCCCATGCCGAGCGCATAGAGCAGCGTCGTCGCTGGCAGCTTGCGGCGGCGGTCGATGCGGACATGAACGATGTCCTTGGCGTCGAACTCGAAATCCAGCCACGACCCGCGATAGGGAATGACGCGGGCGGCGAACAGGAACTTGCCCGATGAATGGGTCTTGCCCTTGTCGTGGTCGAAGAACACGCCCGGCGAACGGTGCATCTGCGAGACGATGACGCGCTCGGTACCGTTGACGATGAACGTGCCGTTGTTGGTCATCAACGGCATGTCGCCCATGTAGACGTCCTGCTCCTTGATATCGAGGACGGAGCGCGCGCCGGTTTCCTCGTCGACTTCGAAGACGATCAGGCGCAGCGTCACCTTGAGCGGCGCGGCGTATGTCATCCCGCGCTGCTGGCATTCCTCGGTGTCGTATTTGGGAGCTTCGAGTTCGTAGCGAACGAACTCCAGCGAGGAGGTGTCGGAGAAGTCGGTGATCGGAAATACCGACTTGAACACCGCCTGCAGGCCGGTATCCGTCCGCTCCACATCGGGGATGCCGATCTGCAAGAACGCATCCCAAGAGCTCTTCTGCACCTCAATCAGGTTCGGCATCGAGGTGGCCGCAGCAATCCGGCCGAAATCCTTGCGAACCCTTTTGCGACTGGTGAAGGACAGTGACATACCCGCTCCTTTAGACCCGCTTGCAATCTCGTGCCGCGCGATGGGTCAATGCGCGGAATGAGTGAACCGGCCCGGCGAAACACGATTTCGCCGGCCGGCTTGCGGGGCACCGCCCCGAGAACTTGCGCGGACGGCCCGAAGGCCGTCCGCTATAGAAGTAGCCCGACTATTTG
>JAYQUR010000375.1:0-3413 GCA_038148075.1 Alphaproteobacteria bacterium
CCTCCTGGAACTGGCCAAGCAACACGATGTCTCATCGCTGCATCTGACCTTCACGACCGAGGAAGAATGGAACGAGCTCGGCGAGTTCGGCCTGATCCGGCGGCAGGGCCAGCAGTTCCACTGGGAGAACCGGGGTTTCGGGACATTCGACGACTTCCTCGACTCGCTGAATTCGCGCAAGCGCAAGATGATCCGTAAGGAACGCGCCGCCGCCAACGCGGACGTCGACATCGAGGTGCTGACAGGCGACGACATCCGCCCGGAGCACATGCAGGCGTTCTACCACTTCTATCTGAACACGGTGGACCGCAAGTGGGCACACGCCTACCTGAACTACGAGTTCTTCCAGCTTCTGCGGGAGCGCATGGCCGACCGGATCGTGCTCGTCATCGCGACGCACGACGGCGACTACGTGGCGGGCGCGCTGAACATTCGCGGCGACGACGTGCTTTACGGCCGCAACTGGGGCTGCATCGAGCGCTTCAGGATGCTCTATTTCGAGGCCTGCTTCTATCGCGGCATCGAGTTCGCGATTCAGAACGGGCTCGGCAAGGTCGAGGCGGGCGCGCAGGGACCGCACAAGATCAGCCGCGGCTACCTGCCCTCGCCCACATACAGCCTCCACTGGATCCGCGACGAGGGCTTCCGCAACGCCGTCGCCGATTTCGTCCGCCGCGAGCGCGCCGGCATCGAGCACGAAATGGAATCCCTGGGCGAGCTGTCGCCCTTCAAACGATCGAACGAGTCGCCCTAAGAAAACTAGTCCTATTGATCCCCTCTCCCCGCCGGGGAGAGGGTTAGGGCGAGGGGGAAGAGCAATCTTTCGTATGTCGCCCCCTCCCTAGCCCTCCCCCTCAAGGGGGAGGGGACTATAATCGTGCCTTGCCACCCATCTTCTCCGGAACCGCTCCCATGACCTCATCGAATATCGAAGACATCGTCTACCGCACCGTCGACGGCATCGACCTCGTAGGCCGCCTGTACCGGCCCGACGGCGGCGGCAACGGGACCTGGCTGATCGACGTCCACGGCGGCGCGTGGGGATCGGGCGACCGGCTCAACAACGAAATCATCCATCTGGATCTGCAGGCAAACGGCGTCGGCACGTTCGCCCTCGATTTTCGCCTGTCCGATGTCGCCCAGTACCCGGCGCCGGTCGAGGATGTCGCGTACGGCGTCCGCTGGTTCAAGAAGAATGCCGCCGGCCTGGGCCTGTCGGTGACGAAGCTCGGGGCGCTGGCGTCGTCGAGCGGCGCGCAACAGATGGGGCTGATCGCGCTGCGCCCGGGCGATCCTCGCTGGGCGGTCGAGGACGCCGCGCTCGGCGACGCGGACGCGAGCGTCGCGTTCCTCGTCGCCGGCTGGCCGATCCTCGATCCGCTGGCGCGCTACGAGATGGTCCGGGAAGCCGGCAACGAGCGCATCATGGGCGCGCATCACGCCTACTTCACCGACGAGGCGGCGATGGGGGACGGCAATCCCTACTTGCTGGTGGATCGCGGCGAGGCGACGCACCTGCCGCCGGTCCTCATCGTCCAGGGCACCAAAGACGCCAACGTCGCGCACGAGCGCGCCGACATGTTCGCCGCGCTCTACCGCGAGAAGGGCGGCGCGGCCGAGGTGATCAAGTACGAGGGTATGCCGCACACGTTCGTGACCAACGAACCCGAGGCCGAGTTGTCGCAGAAGGCCATCGCGGATATCCGGACGTTCGTACTGGGGCGGTAGCCCCCTCTGCGAAGGAACCCGTAAAAGAAAACGGGCGGCCAGAAGGCCGCCCGTCCGCGTCTTGCCGTGAAGGGTTTCCCTACTCCACGAATTCCTCTTCGCGCGAGTCTCCCGAATCCCCGTCATCGTCGTCCGTGTCGGTATCCGGATCCTTCGATCCGGACGCACCGCCCTTGGGCGGGGCCGCGAGGGTGACGAAGGCGAGCTTGTCGTCGGCCTTGTTGACGTCGACCTGGACCACGCCGCCCTTCGACAGCTTGCCGAACAGGATCTCGTCGGCGAGCGGCTTCTTGATGTTGTCCTGGATAACGCGGGCGAGCGGTCTGGCGCCGTAGGCCTCGTCGTAGCCCTTGCGTCCCAGCCAGTCGCGCGCGTCGTCGGTAAGCTCGAACGTGACGTTGCGGTCGTCCAGCTGCGCTTCGAGCTGCATGATGAACTTGTCGACGACCAGCAGGACGACCTCCTGGCCGAGCGGCGCGAACGGGATGATCGCGTCTAGCCGGTTGCGGAACTCGGGCGTGAACATGCGCTTGATCGCGTCCTCGTCCTCGCCGACGCGCGTCGTGCGCTCGAAGCCGATGGCGGGTTTCGCCATCTCGGACGCGCCGGCGTTGGTCGTCATGATCAGGATGACGTTCCGGAAATCGACGCTCTTGCCGTTATGGTCCGTCAGCCGGCCATGATCCATGATCTGCAGCAGGATGTTGAACACGTCCGGGTGCGCCTTCTCGATCTCGTCGAGCAGCAGGACCGCATGCGGGTGCTGGTCGATGGAATCGGTCATCAGTCCGCCCTGGTCGAAGCCGACATAGCCGGGCGGTGCGCCGATCAGCCGCGAGACCGAGTGCCGTTCCATGTATTCCGACATGTCGAAGCGGATCAGCTCGATCCCCATCGTGTTGGCGAGCTGGCGGGCGACCTCGGTCTTGCCGACGCCGGTCGGGCCGGAGAACAGATAGTTGCCGATCGGCTTGTCGGGCTCGCGCAGGCCGGCGCGGGCGAGCTTGATCGAGGACGCCAGCGCGTCGATCGCATTGTCTTGGCCGAACACGACGGTCTTGAGGTCGCGTTCGAGGTTCTGCAGCGATTCCTTGTCGGAGCGCGACACGCTCTTCGGAGGGATGCGCGCGATCTTGGCGACGACCGCCTCGACGTCCTTTACCGTGATCAGCTTCTTGCGCTTGTTCTCGGGTACCAGCATCTGCGCCGCGCCGACCTCGTCGATCACGTCGATCGCCTTGTCGGGCAGCTTGCGGTCGTTGATGTACTTGGCCGCGAGTTCGACCGCGGTGCGAAGCGCCGCCGCGGTGTAGCGCACGCGATGGTGCTTCTCGTAGTACGGCTTGAGGCCGCGCAGGATCTTGACCGCGTCCTCGACCGTCGGCTCGGCGACGTCGATCTTCTGGAAGCGGCGAACCAGCGCGCGGTCCTTCTCGAAATACGAGCGGTATTCCTTGTAGGTCGTCGAGCCGATGCACTTGAGTGCGCCGGACTGGAGCGCCGGCTTGAGCAGGTTCGACGCGTCCATCGAGCCGCCGCTGGTCGCGCCGGCGCCGATCACCGTGTGGATTTCGTCGATGAACAGCACCGCACCCTCGTAATTCTCGAGCTCGTTCACGACCGCCTTCAGGCGTTCCTCGAAGTCGCCGCGATAGCGCGTGCCGGCGAGCAGCGCGCCCATGTCG
>JAYQUR010000376.1:0-3406 GCA_038148075.1 Alphaproteobacteria bacterium
TTGAAGGTCATGCCCTGATAGGTCTTGTCCTCCGCAATCACCTCTTCGACCTTGGCCATCAGCAGCCCCTCGCAGGCGGGGCCGCCCTGATGCGGGCAAACGTTCTGATAGGCGAACAGGTTGCCGTTCACCCGGTAAACCCCGATCTCGTAATTGCCGTTCGGAACGATCTTGCGCTCCCCGTCCGGCAGGTCGTCCGATTTCGAAACGAATAGCTCCTTGGCCATCTTTCTTCTTTTCCCTTCGACGCAGTTCTTCGGTTCTTGTCTGATTCAGGTCAGGTCGTACCGACGACGCCCAGACCGCCGGAGGCAGTTGCCGCCGCTTTCTTTCCCTTCGACGTTGTCGGCGCCATATGGCGGTTCACCCGATCCTGCAGCCTGGTCATTCCGACATTGGCGGCAGCGGCCAGACCGAAAATGATCAGGATGATTGCGTACATGGGCGCGATCCGGAACTGCTCGTAATAAATTCCGAGGCGATAGCCGAGACCGCCGTCCGCAAACTTGAGCTCCGCGACGAGCACGCCGATCACGGTGATCGCCATGCCGAGCCGCAGGCCGGTAATTATCGGATTGACCATCGCCGGAACGTATATCTTCCGGATCATCTGCCATTTCGACAGGTTGAAGCTCTTTCCGACGCGGATCAGCACCGGGTTGATAAGCAAAATGCCGAGCGCCGTCGTAAACACCACCGGGAAGAAGGCCGACAAGGCGCCCTTCGCCATCTTGGATTCGATGCCGGTTCCGAACATCAGGAACAGGATCGGCAGGAAAATGATCTTGGGCGTCGAACCGATCGCATTCAGGTAGGGCTCCAGCGCCTTTCTAAGCAGCGGGTTCGTCCCCATCGAAATGCCGACGAAGATCGCGAAAGCCGAGCCGACAATGAAGCCGACCATGTGTTCCGCAAAGGTAATGCCGAGATCCTGGTAGAAGCCGGCGGAGATGAGTTCCTCGTATATCGCCACGGCGATCTTCCAGGACGATGGCACAACGTCTTTGTAGAGGATGCCGAACGATCCGAGCAGCGCAAGAATTTCCCAAGCTGCAATGAGGCCGATCAGGGTGACGACCCGGATACGCGATACGGATGCTTCCATTGGCTGCCGTTCGGCGGCCGCCCGCATTACACCGGTCTGAGCCATTTCTCGATTCTCCCGAATCCCCAATAGAAGAAGACGCTGACGAATACCACGGCAACGATGCTCGCGTAGGTGCCCGGCGTGTCGAAGCGGAAATACATCTCGGAGACGATACGGCCGAGCCCGCCGAAGTCGATCAGGTACTCAATCGCGACGATGTTGACCAGTGTGTACATCACGCCGATGCGAATGCCCGTAAAGATCGTAGGTACCGCGCTCGGCAACTGGATTTTCCAGAACATGTCGCGGTCGGAGATATTGAAACTGCGTCCGACGTTCTGAAGCGTCCGCGAAACGCCGAGCAGACCCTGACGAGTCTGGATGATGATGGGTATCGCGCCGGGGATGAACCCCATGGCGATCAGCGTCGCATGGCTGCGCCCGAAGATCACGAGGAACAGCGGGTACAGCAGCACCGTCGGAGCGGCGAACGCGGCCGCAAGCCATCCTTCGTAGGCGACGCCGTATCGGGTGTTCCGATAGAGGAAATAGCCGAACGGAATTCCGATTCCCAGGGCAAGCAGCGTCGCGCCGCCGGTCATCGCCAGGGTAACGAAGAAATTCCCGATGAGGTCCATGTCGTCCTGGACCGCCGGGAACGCAAGGATCGTGTCCGACGGCCGGGGAACGACCAGCTCCATGACCCATCCCTTGTCCACCGAAAATTCGAGCAGCAATCCGCAGATCAGCAGCCCGAACAGGCCGACGAGGGCCGGTATCTTGTGAAGTTTGGTCATGGCGTCGTTCGATTCCCCGGCGATCTTGTGATCGGAAGCTTACATTCCGGGCTTGTTGCCCATCGGGTGGACCAGCTCCTTGAGCTGTTCCGCCGTCAGAAGCTTCTTGATCTTCTTACCCTGCAGCGCGATCTCGTTGATCTTGTCGAGACCGGCAACCGGCATCAGCGTGACCACGTCGTACGGCGTGTCCTGCGGCGCCGTCTTGACGTCCTCGTAGTTCAGCTTCCAGCGCTCGGCATAGGCCTTGAGGCGCTTTTCGCTGTTGTAGGTCATCTTGATAGACTCGTCGAAGGCCTGCATCATCCGCTTCGCAACATCGCGGTTCTTGTCGAGCCAGTTGGAGTTCGCCGCGATGACGCGGATCGTCACGCCGACCAGGCCGGCCGCTTCCTTACCGGTGCCGATGACGCGGATCTTGCCTTCGCGAATGAGGTTCTTGTTGAGCGGATAGACCGACCAGCCCGATTCGACCTGACCGGACATCAGCTGCGTGCGCGAGCCGGACGGGCCGCCGACCGAGACGAACTTCGGCTTGATACCCAGCGCATCGGCGATGAAGTGCGCCGCCAGATCCGTCGTCGAGCCGGGGCGCGAATAGGCCATGACCTTGCCGCCGTCGAGATCCTTGAACGACTTGATCGGGCTGTCGGCCTTCACATACCAGTAAAGATCCGGCACGCCGCGGATGTTGTTGGCGAGGATGCGCACCGGCGCGCCCTTCGCATACGCCGACAGAACGCCGAGCACGCCGTTGCCGAACACGACGTCCTGGCTGCCCGTGATCACCGCCTGCAGCGACGCGGCACCGCCGGAACCGTGGATCAGCGAAACGTCGAGGCCGTGCTTCTTGAAGATGCCTTCCTCGATGCCCGTATAGGGGTGCTCGGTCTCGAAAACGACCTTGGTGCTGTTCACCATGCGGATCTTGTCCATGGCGAGGGCGGACGACGCGGCAACAGCCACACCGGCGGCCGCAAAGACCATTGTTTTCAGTGCTTTGGACATATTTTCCTCCCGGTTTGCTTGTCCTGTGCCTCAAGTGTAGTCCAATTTCCATTCGCAAGCGAATGACTCTTGCGAACCGGATCAGGTGGCCGCGATCGTTGCCTCCTGGTCGGCCATGCCGCGCGACGCTTCCTCCCGGAGAAGCGTCCAGAGCCGGCCGACATAGGTTCCGAACTCCGGTGTCGAGATCACTTCCGAAGATCGCGGACGCGGCAATTCGATCGGAATGATCTCCTTGATGATGCCCGGCCGGAACGACATCACCACCACCCGGTCCGAAAGCTGTACCGCCTCCGTAATATTGTGGGTGATGAGCAGCATCGTCTGGTGCAACTCGGCCCAGATTTCCAGCATCTTGTCGCCGAGCAGCATACGGGTCTGCTCGTCGAGCGCGCCGAACGGCTCGTCGAGCAGCATGATCCGCGGCTCGTACGCAAGCGTTCGGGCGACCGCGGTACGCTGCTTCATGCCGCCCGACAGCTGGGCCGGATAGTGGTTCTCGAAACCTTCGAGC
>JAYQUR010000377.1:0-3396 GCA_038148075.1 Alphaproteobacteria bacterium
TCGCTGTGGATGAAAGGCGAGGATATCGCCGAAAGTCTCAAGATCACGGAAAGCGAGGCGCGGGACGGTATCTGCAAGCTGGTCAAGACGATGACCGGCCTGACCGTCGCCATCGACGTTCCGCCCGGCACGGAAAAGGGCGCGATCATCACGCTGCCCGGTTTCGGTATCGAAGGGTTCGGCGGCGGCCCGCCCGGCGACCTGAACGTTCTGCTCTCGATCGTCCCGGACCCGGCCATCGGGAACGGAGACGCGGGCTGACGCCTCAAAAGCCTTGACCTGAAGGCCGCAGTTGCCCACTTTCGCCGGAATTCGATACCTATTGGGATGACGATGGCAAAAGAAGATCTGATCGAGTTCTCCGGCACCGTGGTCGAGCTTCTGCCGAACGCGATGTTCCGCGTGAAGCTGGACAACGAGCATGAAGTCCTTGCCCACACATCGGGCAAGATGCGCAAGAATCGCATCCGCGTTCTCGCGGGCGATCGCGTCAATGTCGAGATGACGCCCTACGACCTCACCAAGGGTCGCATCACTTTCCGTTTCAAGTAGCCGCTGATGGTCCGGACGTCCGGGCCGGCGCGACTGGTTCTCGCATCGGCGTCGCCGCGCCGTCGGGACTTGCTGGCACAGGTCGGACTTGTGCCCGATGCTTTTCTATCAGCCGATATAGACGAGACGCCGCGTAAGGGGGAGCTTCCCGGGCCGCTTGCGTCCCGGCTTGCGTGCGCCAAGGCGAATGCGGCGTCCGCCATGCCCGACGCGGCAGGCGCGTATCTGATCGCCGCCGATACGGTCGTGGGGCTTGGCCGGAGAGTTCTCGGCAAGCCGGTAGACGCGGCCGAGGCGCGCCTTTTTCTGGAGATGCTGTCGGGGCGCCGTCACCGGGTATACGGGGGCGTATCCGTTATCGCCCCCGACGGACGGCGTGCCGAGCGGCTGGTGACGACGTCCGTCCGGTTCAAGCGCCTCGAGCGCAGCGAGATCGACGCCTATATCGCCGGCGGCGAATGGACCGACAAGGCCGGCGGCTACGGCATACAGGGCCTGGCCGGTGCGTTCGTGCCCGCAATCACGGGATCCTATTTCAACGTCGTCGGATTGCCGCTTTACGAAACGCTCTCGCTTTTGCGAGGATTGGGTTTCGAGGCGAGTGCTGCGACGGGGGCCGGATGACTCGGGAACTGTACGTCAACGTCATGCCGTCCGAAGTTCGGGCTGCGCTCGTCGATTCCGGAACGCTCATCGAACTGATCGTCGAACGCCCCGAGCGGGCGAGCCTCGTCGGTAACGTCTATCTCGGCCGCGTCCAGCGCGTAATGGGCGGCATGGAGGCGGCGTTTGTCGATATCGGCCTTTCGCGCGCCGGATTTCTCGGCCTCGACGACAACCGGCGCAGCTCTGGCGGCGGCGTTCCGTCCACGCCGGTCCATGAAGGCGAGGCCGTCATGGTCCAGGTCGTGAAGGACGCGATCGGGGGAAAAGGCGTTCAGCTTTCGCGCCGCCTGACGCTTCCAGGCCGCTACGTCGTTTTTGCGCCCCTGCAGGACCGGGTCATGATTTCCCGCCAGATCGAGGACGAGACGGAACGGGACCGGCTGTCGACGCTGATGACCGATATCGCCGAGGCCGGCGAGGGCTTCATCCTGCGCACTGCATCGGCGGGAGCTACGGCGGAAGAACTGGCCGAGGATGCGACGCAGCTTCGCGACGTATGGGCGGCGATCCAGGACTCGTTGCCGACGATCAAGGCGCCGTCCTGCCTGCATGCCGATCTCGATCCCATCCCCCGGATCTTGCGGGACAACGCGCTCGACGACATCGACAGGATTCACGTCGACGACGAGACGGCGTGGAGAGAGGCGCGGAATTTCTGCGAACGGGTGATGCCCGGAATGGCGGACAGGGTGAAACTGAGTTCCGGCCCGCAACCGATGTTCGACACGTTCGGAATTGAGGACGAGATAGAGCGGGCCTGCCAGACCCGCGTCGACCTCCCGTCCGGCGGCGGCATCGTTATCCAGGCGACGGAGGCGTTGACGGCTGTCGACGTCAACTCCGGCCGCTTCGAGGGCGCCGGCGATCTGGAGCAGACGGCGTTCCGGACCAATCTCGAAGCGGCGACGGAGGCGGCGCGCCAGATTCGCCTGCGAAATATCGCCGGGCTGATCGTTATCGACTTCATCCATATGGAGGACGACGGGCATTGGGACGCCGTGCTCGACGTTCTGAAGGGGATATTCGCCGGCGACCGTAACCCGACCCGGGTGCTGGGCGTCACCGAGTCGGGCCTCGTCGAGGTAACCAGGCGCAGGCGGCGCGAACCGCTGCAGCAGATCTATACCGATCGCTGCGGGACCTGCGGCGGTGCGGGCCGCATCAGTTCGATCGACTCGGTCGTCATGCGGATACTGAGGTCGCTCCGGCGGGAGGCTCGCGTAACGCCGCCCGGCAAGCTCGTAATCTATGCGGCGACCGAAGTCGTCGATTCGCTCGAAAACGTTTATTCCCGGGCCGTGGACGAAATCTCGGCGGCGGCGGGCCGGCAGGCCGAGTGCCGTGCGGAAGCAGGCTACGGCCGCGAAGGCTTCGATATCGTCGTCGAAGCCTGAACGGGAGAGGAGCGCTGGCGGAACTGGTCAAACCGAAATGTCCGGTGTGCAACGCGGATCGCGTCGAGCGTCATCGCCCGTTCTGTTCGCGGCGATGCGCCGACGTCGACCTCGGACGCTGGTTTACCGGAGCCTATGCCGTACCGACCGACGAGGTGCCCGACGATATCGATTCCGTGCTCGGCCGGTCCGACCTCGAGGAAGACTGAGCCGGCGCGACGCTCCCTGCCGGGTTCGTTACTGAACCGCCTGAACCATGATCTCGACGAGGGTGCCGGGGGTGAGCGTGACGCCCACGGTGGCGCGGGCAGGGGGGCAGGCAGGGTCCATCCATTCCATCCAGGCGTCGTTCATCTCGTCCTTGCGGTCCATGTCCGCGACATAGACGACGGACGACAGTATCCGCGTCTTGTCGGTTCCTGCCGCGGCGAGCGCGGCGTCGATCTTGGCGAGCACCTGTGCGGTCTGGGTTTTCATGTCGGCCGTCTTGTCGTCGGCGACTATTCCCGACAGGCAGACCAGACCGTTGTGAATGACTGCCCGGCTGTTCCAGTCGCCGGGCTGGATGCGAGTAATATCCATCGTGTTCTCCCTTGTTGCGTGGCCCCCGGAATTGCGGAATCCGCTCGTCTCAGGGCCGGAAATCGGCAGTTTGCCTCGCGCAGGCGCGATGCTGGACAGCGACGGCGTTATTGCCTATAAGCAGCCTTCGCTGGAATTCCGCAGCGCGCCCAGGTAGCTCAGTTGGTAGAGCATCGCACTGAAAATGCGGGTGTCGGTGGTT
>JAYQUR010000378.1:0-3391 GCA_038148075.1 Alphaproteobacteria bacterium
GAACTGCGGCAGGCCGCTCTGGCGCGTTCCCAGTACCTCGCCGGCGCCGCGCAACCTGAGATCCTCCTCCGCTATCACGAAACCGTCGTCGGTATCCCTCATCACGCGAAGGCGCGCCTTCGCGGTTTCCGACAGGGCCTCGCCGTAAAGGAGCAGGCAGACGGATTTCCTTTCTCCGCGACCGACGCGCCCGCGCAGCTGGTGAAGCTGGGCGAGCCCGAACCGTTCGGCCTGTTCGATGACCATGATGGTCGCTTCGGGTACGTCGACGCCAACTTCGATCACCGTCGTCGCCACGAGGATGTCGAGCTCGCCCTTCGCGAACTTCTCCATGACGGCGTCCTTTTCCGGGCCTTTCATGCGGCCGTGCACGAGTCCTGCCCGATCGCCGAACCGTTGGGCGAGCGCAGCATGACGGGCGGTTGCCGCAGCGAAGTCGACGCTTTCGGAATCTTCCACGAGCGGGCACACCCAGTAGACCCGAGCGCCGTCCCGGATCGCGCCCCTCAAACGATCCACGACCTCTTCGATACGGGACAGCGGCAGCGCGCGGGTCTCGATCGGCTGCCGGCCGGAAGGCTTGTCGGTGAGACGCGACGTTTCGAGGTCGCCGTAGGCCGTCATCATCAGCGTGCGCGGTATCGGAGTCGCCGTCATGACGAGAATGTCCGCGGCCACGCCTTTTCCGGCAAGCGCCAAACGCTGGTGGACCCCGAACCGGTGTTGTTCGTCGACGACGACGAGCGCGAGATCTTTGAACCCGATGTCGTCCTGGAACAGCGCGTGCGTCCCGATGGCGATGGGCGTAACGCCGCTTTGCAACTCCTCGACCAACGCTTCCCGGCGCTTTCCCTTGTCGCGGCCGGTTATCAGAACGACCGGAACGCCAATTTTCTCAGCCAATGGCTCTATCGTTGCGAAATGCTGCCGCGCGAGGATTTCAGTCGGCGCCATCAGCGCTGCCTGGCTGCCGGCTTCCACCGCGTTCAGCATCGCCATCAGCGCAACGACCGTCTTGCCCGAGCCGACGTCGCCCTGGAGCAGCCGCAACATCCGCGTTTCGGACGCCATGTCGGCCGTTATTTCGTGAATGGCACGGTCTTGCGATGCGGTCAGTTCGAACGGAAGCGCGCCGGAGACCTTCGCACGCAACGACCCGTCGCCGGAGATGCGCCGCCCTGCCCGTTTTCGCTGGCGGCCGCGCACGATCAGCAGGGCAAGCTGGTTGGCAAGCAACTCGTCGTAGGCGAGCCTTTCGCGTTCCGGCGCATGGGGGGCGAGATCGCCCTCGGATTGCGGCGCATGCGCGCGCCGGAGCGATGCCTGCCAGCCGAACCAGCCGCGCTGCGCGGTCCACGCCGGATCGTTCCATTCGGGCAGGTCGGGCGCGATTTCGAGCGCGCCTTCGATCGCTCGATGCAGCGGTTTGGGTGTCAGGCCCGTGGTCAGTGGATAGACCGGTTCGACGCCCCGGATCGCATCCCGCTCGGCAAGCGTCCCGATGTGATCCGGGTGGGTCATCTGGACGTCGCCGCGATAATGCTCGATCCGGCCGCTGACGATCCGTTTCTCGCCTTCCGGCAGGATCTTGCGGAGATAATCCTCGCGCCCATTGAAGAAGACGAGCGTCAGAAATCCTGTTTCGTCGCTGCACCGTATCCGGTAGGGGACCCCGCGCCGCGGCGACGGCTGGTGCTTGTCGACGGACACTTCGATCGTCGCGATGGCGTCGTCGGGCGCTTCCATGACTTTCGGGGAGAAGCGGCGATCGATCAGGCCCGACGGCAGGTGCCACAACAGGTCCACGATTTGCGGGCCGGCAAGTTTCTCGACCAGTTTGCCGATCTTCGGCCCGACGCCGGGCAGGTTGGTCACTGGCGCAAAAAGCGGAAAGAGGATTTCTGGTCGCATGTCCTGTTTCGAATATCACGATAACGGCTGACAGATCGTGCGCGGCTATTTATACCAGCCTACGCTCAGGAGCAGGATGTTGTCCGAAGACCTCGAAACGAAACGCCGCAAACTCCGCTTCCGCAGCCTGCGGCGCGGCACCAAGGAGAGCGATCTCGTCATGGGCGGATTCGCCGAAGCGCGGCTGCATGCCCTCGATGCGGACCAGCTCGACAGGTTCGAAGCCCTTCTCGACGAGAACGACCAGGACGTCCTGAGTTGGGTGATCGAGATGGAGTCGCCGCCGGCAGCGTTCGATACGGACGTTCTGGCCATGTTACGCGAGTTCAAGAAGAGCCTTCAATAACTTGAAAAAAAAAGACGAATACTTTTCCCGGAGCGGTCGCTTTTTGCTCTCCGGCTGCCCGGAAGGGTTCGATGCGTTGTGGCTCGCAGAGATCCTCCGCCGGGACGATGCGCCATGCCTGCATCTTCATATTGCCCGCGACGCAGCCCGCATGTCCGCTTTAGCCGACGCGCTCGCCTTCTTCGCCCCCGGCATCGCAACGCTCTCCTTTCCTGCCTGGGATTGCCTGCCCTACGACCGGGTATCGCCGAATCGGGAAACCGTCTCGCGACGGATCGATACGCTCGCCGCGCTCGCCGACCGCAAGGACGATGACGCGCCGCTCGTCGTGATCACGTCGGTCAACGCCGTGGTCCAGCGCGTACCCGCACGCGAGATGCTGGCACATGCCACTCGCCGTTTCGTCCGGAACGCCCGTCTCGACCTCGATGATCTGGCCGGCTTCTTCGCCCGCAACGGCTTCGAGCGCGTCGGCACCGTTCGCGAGCCAGGCGAATATGCGGTTCGCGGCGGCATCGTCGATATCTTCCCGCCGGGGGACGAGATGCCGGTCCGCCTCGATCTGTTCGGCGACGAAATCGAGGCGCTACGCCGTTTCGATCCGGTCAGCCAGCGGACCCTCGAGCCGATCGACGCGATGTCGCTGAAACCCGCAAGCGAGGTTGCGCTCGACGAAGCGGCGATTGCCCGGTTCCGGACGGGATACCGCGAAGCGTTCGGCTCCGTGACCGACGATCCGTTTTACGTTGCGATCAGCGAGGGCCGGAAGCAGATCGGCATGGAGCACTGGCTGCCGCTTTTTCACGAGCGTCTTGCGACGCTGTTCGACTACCTGCCGGGTGCTTCCGTCAGTCTCGACAACGAAGCCGACAAGGTCGCCGACGGCCGCTTCGAGATGATCGCGGACTACTATGACGCCCGCGTCACCTATCTGGAGGCGCGCCCCAAGGGCGCGACCGATACCGCGCCACCCTACCGGCCGCTCCCGCCGAACGGCCTGTATCTGGACGCGGAGGCCTTCGAAAGGGAACTCTCGGGCCGGCCGGTCGCCCAGATCTACCCTTTCGCGGCGCCGGAAGGGATTGCATCGGCGGGATATGCGGGCGTGATGGCAGTCGGCGCACTGCGTGTGCC
>JAYQUR010000379.1:0-3385 GCA_038148075.1 Alphaproteobacteria bacterium
TTGTAGAGCGTCTCGATCACGAGGCTCGACTTGCCGCCGCCGGAAACGCCGGTGACGCAGGTCAGCAGGCCTAGCGGGAGGTCGACGTCGATGCCGCGGAGATTGTTGGCGCGCGCGCCCTTGACCGTGAGCTTCTTCTTGCGGTCGGGCTTGCGGCGTTTCTGCGGGACGGCGATTTCGAGATCGCCGCGCAGATACTGGGCCGTGAGGCTGTTCTTGGAGCGCATGACGGCGGGCGGCTTGCCGGCGGCGACGATATTGCCGCCGTGAACGCCCGCGCCGACGCCGAGATCGATCAGGTAATCCGCCGTCCGGATCGCTTCCTCGTCGTGTTCGACGACAATCACCGTGTTGCCGATATCGCGCAACCGCCGGAGCGTCTCCAGCAGCCGGGCGTTGTCGCGCTGGTGGAGCCCGATGGACGGTTCGTCGAGCACGTAGAGGACGCCCGTGAGCCCGGAGCCGATCTGCGAGGCGAGCCGGATGCGCTGGCTTTCGCCGCCGGACAGCGTGCCGGAGGTGCGGGACAAGGTGAGGTAATCGAGGCCGACGTCGTTCAGGAAGCCGAGCCGCTCATTGATTTCCTTGAGGATGCCTGTCGCGATCTCGTTCTGTTTGTCGGTGAGGTGCGGCTTGAGCGAGGCGAACCAGGACCGGGCGTCGCCGATGGAAAACTCGGTGATTTCACTGATGTGCTTGCCGTGGATCCTGACGGCCAGTGCTTCCGGCTTGAGGCGCGCGCCGTCGCAGACCTCGCATTTCGAGACGGTCTGGTACTTGGACAGTTCCTCGCGGACCCAGCTCGAATCCGTCTCGTGAAAGCGCCGGTCCATGTTGGGCATCACGCCCTCGAACGGCCGGTCGATCGTGTAGGACCGCTTGTCGTCCGAATAGATCATCTTCACGGACTTGTCGCCCGATCCGAACAGGATCACGTCGCGCACCTTCCCGGGCAGGTCGGCGAACGGCGTGCTCACCGAGAACTTGTAGGCCCGGGCGAGCGAATCCAGCGTCTGATCGTAATAGCTCGACGACGAGTTCGCCCAAGGTGCAATGGCGCCCTCCTTGAGGGATTTCGACGCGTCCGGGACGACCAGTTCGGGGTCGAAATACATCTTTGTGCCGAGCCCGTCGCAGGCGGGGCAGGCGCCGTGGGGATTGTTGAAGGAGAACAGGCGCGGCTCGATCTCGTCGATGGTGAAACCGGACACCGGACAGGCGAACTTGGCCGAGAACATCGTGCGCTCGCCCGTATCGGCGTTTTCCGCGACAGCGAGCCCGTCCGTCAGCCCCAGCGCCGTCTCCAGCGAGTCCGCGACGCGATTGCCCATGTCGGCACGGACGACGAGGCGATCCACGACGACCTCGATATCGTGCTTGTAGTTCTTGTCGAGGGCAGGGACGTCTTCGATGTCGTACATCTCGCCGTCGACGCGAACGCGGGCGAAGCCCTTCTTCTGAAGCTCGGCAAATTCCTTGCGGTACTCGCCCTTGCGGCCGCGTACCGTCGGCGCCAGCAGGTAGAGCCGGGTGCCGTCGTCCATGTCCCGGATGCGGTCCACCATCTGGGAGACGGTCTGGCTCTCGATCGGCAGGCCCGTCGCGGGCGAGTAGGGAATGCCGACCCGCGCGAACAGCAGCCGCATGTAGTCGTAGATTTCCGTCACGGTCCCGACGGTAGAGCGCGGGTTGCGCGACGTCGTTTTCTGCTCGATCGAGATGGCGGGCGACAGCCCCTCGATTGAATCGACGTCGGGTTTCTCCATCAGCTCGAGGAACTGGCGCGCATAGGCGGACAGGCTCTCGACATAGCGCCGCTGGCCCTCGGCATAGATCGTGTCGAAGGCGAGCGTCGACTTGCCGGAACCCGACAGGCCGGTCACGACGACCAGCGAATCCCGCGGGATCTCGACGTCGATATTCTTGAGATTGTGCTCGCGCGCGCCGCGCACGACGATCTTTGATTGCATCGTTCCGGGATACGGCCAATAAAGCTGCCTGGATGAACGGATAATAGGTCGGCCGGGCGCTCAAGGCGAGCCGAATACCGGCACATACGCACCGAGGGAGCGGTAAAAATGAAGAAACTGGCGATTCTGGACGATTACCAGAACGTGGCGCTCGGAATGGCCGACTGGGGCCCGCTCGCGGGCGACGTCGAGATCACGGTTTTCAACGATCACCTCTCGGACGAGGATGCAGTCGCCGAGCGGCTGAGGGATTTCGAGATCGTCATGGTGATGCGCGAGCGGACGCCGTTCCCGCGCTCCCTGTTCGAGAAACTGCCCAAACTGGAGCATCTGGTCAGCAGCGGCATGCGGAACCTCGCCATCGACGTGGAGGCGGCAGCCGATAACGGGGTCGTTTGCACCGGCACGCCGTCGCTGGGCTATCCGACGGCGGAGCTGACCTGGGGCATCATCCATGCGCTCGCCCGCCACGTGGCGCTTGAGGACCGCGAGACCCGCGCCGGCGCCTGGCAAAAGACCGTCGGCATCGGGCTGCGGGACAAGGTCCTCGGCGTGATGGGCCTCGGACGCATCGGCTCCGACGTCGCCCGGGTCGGCATCGCAATGGGCATGCAGGTGATCGCCTGGTCGGAGAACCTGACGCAGGACCGCTGCGACGAGGTCGGCGCGCGGCTCGTCACGAAAGACGAGATCATGAGCCAGTCCGACTTTCTGACGATTCACCTGCTGCTCAGCGACCGGTCGCGCGGGCTCATCCAGGCGGGCGATCTCGCGCGAATGAACGAGAGCGCCTACCTGATCAACACGTCGCGCGGGCCGATCGTCGACGAGGGGGCGCTGGTCGATGTGCTGCAGAACGGCAAAATTGCAGGGGCGGGGCTCGACGTGTTCGACGTGGAGCCGTTGCCGCTCGATCATCCGCTGCGGAACATGCCGAACACGGTGATCATTCCCCATCTGGGTTACGTGACGGTCGAGAATTACCGCAACTGGTACGGCGGCTGCGCCGAGAATATCCGGTCCTGGCTCGACGGCAAGACGATCAACGAGATGGCGGGCCGGAATCCGACGACGCCCGGCTAAAAACGAGCCGAAACAGCAATTAACCCGGCGTCATCGCAAATCTTAACGCATCTTTAACCGGGCCAGGCAGACGATGCCGTACCGCGGCGTCCTCCCGTGCACCCAGTGTCCAGTTTCCGGCGTAGGCGTACTGCCGGGAGGACGCCGCGGACCAATCTCCCGACTTATCCCCAGATTCGCATTTTCGGCGGAAATTCGCGGCTTTTCGACATAGCGCGGGTGTCCGATTGCGTTATGATGCGCCAAAATCAGGCGAAAATCACAGGAGCCGGGCATGGCGGGCAGCGTCAACAAGGTCATTCTCGTCGGAAATCTGGGACGGGATCCCGAGG
>JAYQUR010000380.1:0-3335 GCA_038148075.1 Alphaproteobacteria bacterium
GCTCACGAATGGCCCGCGGATGGTGAGAATGTTCCATGGCCCTTTTTAGGATCGAAGTACCGGTTTGTCGAACGGCAAGAGACGCTTCGCGAAAATATTTTCGCCTCGCCATTTTGCCTCTGGCGCGGGAAGAGAAACGTTCCTATATGAGCGAAGTTTTCTGGAGTGACCCGCTTGGGAAAAGCTCTTTTCTGCCGTTTCGGCGCCTCCTGTCACCGAAGCGGCCCTGCGGCCGAAAGACCGCCTCGACCTTGTTTCCCCAACTGACCGCGAGCGCGGCACGGTCCGCCCGGTACTCGCCGACATGACTGCCGGTGGGCCGCTTCGCTGCGTCCTGGTCGCGGTGCGGGACCGGTCCCTGGCCGCATCCGTATCGGACGTATTGGGCGGTCGGGCTATTCGGTGCGGACTGCGCACGATGATACGGCACTCTCCGATGCCCGGGGGTCGCATTTCGACTGCATCGCGATCGACAGCGAATTCTGCGACGCCGGACTGAACAAAACCGTCCGCGACCTGGTGTCGGAACGGGCGGACCTGAAGGTTGTCGTTCTCGCGCGCACGCCGAGTATTTCGGGCGCCGTCGAGGCCTTCGGCGCCGGGGCCGGCAACTATGTTTCCTGGGCCGCGCCGCCGGATGCCATCCCGGCCGCGTTCGACCGGCTGTTCCGGCACGCCGCCGACGAGCCGGCCGCTGCGAATCGTCACGATGGAGAAAGGGAGGTCGGACTGATCGGTATGTCGCCGCCCATGGTCGACGTCTACAAGGTTGTCGCCCGCGTTGCGGATCTTTCCTCAACCGTTCTGATTACCGACGAGACCGGGTCGGGCAAGGAGCAGATCGCCCGCGCCATTCACGGGAACAGTCGGCGTGCGTCCGAACCGTTCATCGCCATCGACTGCGCATCCGTTCCGGAAGGCTTGTTCGAATCCGAATTTTTCGGCCACGAGAAGGGATCGTTCACCGGCGCGCATGCGGCGCGGAAGGGCGTTCTCGAAGCGGCCGGGCACGGGACTTGCTTTCTCGACGAGATCGGCGAACTTCCTCTCCACCTGCAGGCGAAGCTCCTGCGCGCGCTGCAGGAAAAGACAGTGCGCCGTGTCGGCAGTTCGCAGGCGATCCCGATCGCCGCGCGGATTATCTGTGCGACCAACCGGGATCTTGCGGATTTCGTGCATCGGGGAACCTTCCGCGAGGATCTTTATTACCGCCTGAACGTCGTTCCCATTCATTTGCCGCCGCTCCGCAACAGGCCGGACGATATCCGTGCTTTGATCGATCATTTCGTCGAACGATTTTCGGCCGGGCGTGCGCTTCCCTGCCGTGTTGCGGCCGAAGCGATGGAAATCCTTCTCCGTTACCCATGGCCGGGCAACGTCCGGCAGCTTGAGAACGTGATGGAGCGGACCGTCGCGCTGACGCCCTATCCGGTCATTCTCCCCGAAGATCTTCCGGCGGAAATCGCCGAGGCGAGCCGAATTGCGGAACAAATCGGCATCGCGCACGGAGAGGACGCGCCGCCGCCCGTTGCGCTCCGCGAGCTGAACAGGCGGCATATCGAGTCAGTGCTCCAAAAAACCGGCGGCAACAAGCTGCAGGCGGCGCAGATGCTCGGAATCGATCGCCGTACGCTTTATCGAATACTCGAAAGGTCGAAGCCCTCAAATGAATCTCCGCAGCACGCGTAGTTTCGCGTTAGCGAGTCTCTCGCTTAGTCTGTTGTCTGCCTGTGCCGGTTTCCGTACCGACGATTCCGAGCGACGTGGCATCGTCAAGCAGCTCTACGGGTCGACCCGCCAGGTGATGGTGTTTCAGCCGGACGGTATTCGCCGCGCCGGATCGGGCGTGGTGATCGACCGGGACGAGGCGACCGGGGAAGTCACCTTCATCACCGCCGGACACGTCCTGACCGACCGCAAGGATTTGATCATCAGCGTGGTTGGAAAGTTCCGGAACAAGAGCTATCCGGCTACGATGGTGGCGTTCAGCGAGAAAGACGATCTCGCGGTTCTCAAGTCCGTCGAGCCGGCGGTCGGGGCGGTCAGGCTCGGCGACAATGCCGAGCTCGGCGAAGAGGTCTGGGTCGTTTCGTATCCTTGGGGCCGACGCCGCACCCTGGTTACCGGAATCGTGAGCCAGGTCGACTGGCCCGACAGCGCTGCGCGGCAACCCGACGTGCCGTTTGCGGGCCCTTTGCGCCTGATCGACGCGACTGTCGGATACGGTACCAGCGGCGGCGGTCTCTTTCAGTACGATACCGGCGCGCTTCTCGGCATCGTGCGTGGTTACAGAACCGTGACGGTTCCATTGCCCGGTACCGGGCGGGCGCCGATCAAGTTACCGATCGCCGGGGAGACGACCGTCGTTCCCGTATCGGTCATCCGATCGTTCTTGAAGATGTCGGGGCTCAGCGAACCGGTGGAAGTGGAGCCGCCGCCCGAAGCGGACGGCCAAGCGCAATAACGCGGCAGCGGGCGCGAAGCCGAAGCCGCGCGCCCGCCGCCCCGCCTGGCCGCCGTCAGTTCTGCGGCGGACCGATCTGTGTCGCGAGATTGCCGGCGTCGCCCTTTTCGAAGGTGACCCGCTCTTCCTGCCCCGGCGCGACGCTTTCGAGGTTTATGTCCTCGGAGACGGTGAATTTCATGCCGTTCTCCAGGGTGATCGTCTGAGCGTCGGTATCGATTTCAAGAATGCGGCCGGAAATCTCGTCCGCGCTTGCGGCTCCGACGCCGACGGCAAGCGCCGCCGCTGCGAGAATCGAGAGCAACGTCTTATTCATGTCAGTTTCCTTCGGGGGTATGCACCCAAGACGGATGCAAACCGCTTGTTGCAAGTTTCATGCCACCGGAGCGCGTCCATAAAATATTGGAATCATTCGGATATTAATGACGTCCAGGAGCCCGATTTGGATGATTTGTGGCGTTCTGCCTCAGTCGCAACGCAAAGCCGCACAGGACGTTCGAAAGGCGGAAACGAAAACGGCCGCAGCGGGCTAACTGCGGCCGTTCTTGGGTAGCGCGAAGGAAGGGGCGGGGCTGGGGCTCCTCCGCGCCGGCGTCCTTAGCGCTGGGCGCCGGATTTTTCGATCTTGCTGGCCTGGTGCTCGTTGTTGTCCGTGCCTTAAGAGAAATTCACCTTTACTTCGTCACCGACCTTGAGCCCTTCGAGAGCTTTGGAGTCCCCGACTGAGTAGAACGTGCCGTCGCCGAGCGTGATCGACCAGCTATTCATTTCCTTGATCGTTCCGTTGGCGTCATTCGCAAATGCGGCGCCGGAGAAGGAGATAACGGGAAGAACAATGGCCGTAGCGAGAAGTTTCTTCATCGGATGTTTC
>JAYQUR010000381.1:0-3278 GCA_038148075.1 Alphaproteobacteria bacterium
GGTCTATCCTTGCGCGACCGCCAGCGATACCGATCTGCCCTAAACGCCGGCCGTTACCAACCTGATGCTCGGGTACAAGGCGTCGTGGGTCGCCGTATCCGACGGGGCCGAAGACAGGCACTTCGAGTTCTATCCCGACGAAGGCATCGAGGACTGGCACCGGCGCCGAGGGCTGTATCGGGAATGACGTGACGGTTCAGGCATTCGGCCGCGTGACGACGAAGGCCGCGGCCCCCGCCATGACGACGCCGATGGCGGCGGGAAATTCCCAACTCTGCGCCACGTAGAAAACGATCCAGGCGAAACTCGCCGACATCATGGCCACGGCAAGGATCTTCGCGCGGACCGGAATGGCGCCGCGTTCCCGCCACGCGATTACCGGCGGGCCGAGCTGCGGATGCCCCAGCAGCCAGTTCTGGAATCTCTCCGACGACCGCGAAAACGCCCACGCAGCCATCAGGAGAAAGACCGTCGTCGGAAGACCCGGAACCACGATGCCGATGATGCCCACCACCACGCAGATCCAGCCGAACGCGATGAGCGCATAGCGGGCGGATCGCGCCTTCACGGGCAACGCTCCGGTGCAGGATATTCGCGTGGCGGATACGAAATCATCGTTCCGCGATCATATTGAAAAACGGCCGCTCCGCGAATGCGCGAGTCCGGCGTTGTCGCCGTGGTTTCAATCGCGTGATTGCCCGCCTCGAATTGTGTAGAGTCGTGCGGGGTAAGCGCAATCGGCACGGAACATGTTCGAAACAGCGCGCGAGACGCTTCGCAAAGGCTTGACCCGGTTTCGCAACCGGCCGTTCCTCGACGCCGTAATGGCGGCGGCAGCGCTGGTCGCGACGGCCGACGGGAAAGTTACGTTCTCCGAACTCAGCAAGCTCGACGACGTTCTCGAGAACGTTCAGGATCTCCAGATCTACGACCCGCATATGGCTGTCGACATTTACCGCGACTTTGCCGACGCGATCATGGAGAATCGCGACACAGGACGGCGCAGCGCGTTCGAAGCGGTATCGAAGATCAGCGGGAACGACGAGGAAGCGGCGTTGCTCGTTCGGGTCGCGGTGGCCATTTCGCGCGCCGATGGCGAATTCCCGTCGACCGAGCAGCAAACCGTCAGCGAACTTTGCGGCGTTCTGGAACTGCCGCTATCGGATAGCAGCCGCGGCTGACCCCTTTTTCGCGCCGAGCGAAGACAGTATGCGGGCACGGTAGTCGTTCAGGCGCCAGTCGTAGCTGTCGCTGTCGATCCTGCGGACATCGCCGAGACGGCGGCGCAGGTCGGGCTCGGCATATTTTCGAAGATGCGCCAGCAGCGACCCGAACGTGCCTCCGAAATCCTTGATGAACCATTTGTAGATCGAGCTGATCTCCATTCCGCGCTCATCGATGCGGATGCCGCGCGGATGATTGACGAAGTCCCGTGCGGCACGATCGAGCATGTGTTCGACGGTCTTGCCGGTGTAGGCCACGCGCTGAAGGTTCGGGCAACCGACGGAGGCGAAGTTGAGCGCGTAGTGCACCCGGGGATCTTTCCAGATCGGGCGGACGATCCGGTGTTCGATGTCGTCGAGAGACAGCTTGACGCCGTCTATGCGAACGAGCTTCTGCCCCCACGGCCCGACCGAGAACCAGCCGGGCGAGGTGTCGATATCGCGGATGCTCTCGACGGGATAGTGCGCGAGCACGACCCTGATCGTTAGCGCGTTATACAGATTGATCCAGTAGGCGAGCTGGACCCGGCGGGAATATGTGGGAATCGGTGCCAACGTCAGCCGGCCGATATACTCATCCAGCTTCTTCGCATCCGCCTCGGTGACCTGGTCGTAGGCGACCCGGTTCACGCCGTCGCTGCCCGTTCCGACGTAATGCCGCAGGAACGCAGTCCACGCGGAATGATCGATGGTGAAGGTCGCATCGTCGTCGTGCGGGGTCCAGCGATCCCACAGGACGGACTCGGGCGCGGCCCGCGCGCTTAGGGCGGCGGTGAGCAGGAAGAGGATGGAAAAGAGCGAAAGAACTGCAATCTGGAACGGAAGCCGTTTTCCGACCTTGCCAATCCGCGACGACATAATTCGCTCCTCTGTATTGAACCCCGGCACCCTCTCGATTAACAGGTGGGGCATTGCCGCCCGGTTAACAACAGCGGTTAATGCGGAATTAGGTTGTGGATAATCAAAATTTATTGAACGGCGAAGCCCCGCCGGCGGCAGGCGGATCGTCATGACCGGTGCGACCGGGACCCTCGGACGGGAGGTCCGGGCGATCAGCCTGATCGGCTTCGGGCACTTCCTGAGCCACTTCTATATGTTCGGGCTGGCGCCGCTGTTTCCCGCAATGCATCGCGACCTGGGGGTATCGTTCGTCGAGCTCGGCGCCATCCTGACCGCCTACAACGTCGCGACCGGCGCCTTGCAGACGCCCATGGGCGTGCTCGTCGACCGGTTCGGAGCGCGCCGCGTCCTGATCGGCGGCCTGTTCGTCACATCGTCCGCCTTCGCGCTCGCCGGCTTTACGGAATCCTACTGGGCGTTGCTGGTGCTGTTTCTCGTGTCGGGCGCCGGAAACAGCGTCTTTCACCCGGCGGACTACGTGATCCTCACCGCGTCGGTCGATTCGAGCCGGCACGGCCGCGCCTATTCCATGCACTCCTTCGGCGGATCGCTCGGAACTGCCGCAGGGCCCGCGGGCATGGCCCTTCTGATCACGGTCACCGACTGGCGCTCGGCGCTGATAGTGGCGGGCCTCGTCGGGGTCGTTCTCAGCCTGATTTTCGTCTTTTCGGGCGATACGTTGCGTGAGGACGCCGACCGCAAGAAAAAGGCCGGCGCGGCCAAGCCGCTCGCCGGGATCGTCAGCCACGCCGTTATCCTGCTCTTTCTGTTCTACGTCCTGACCGCGTCGGCCAACATTGCGCTCACCGGCTTCGCCGCCGTTTTCCTGCCGGCGCTCTACGGCGTCTCGGTCCAGACGGCGAGCTACCTGCTGTCCGCCCTTTTGTTCAGCACGGCGGCCGGAACGCTGGTCGGCGGATGGCTCGCCGACCGGACGAAACGCCACGACCTCGTCCTCGTCGTCATGTTCGGGCTCTACGGAGCGCTGCTGCTGCTCGTGGGCACCGCCTGGATGCCGGTTGCTGCGGTCGCGGGCGCCTTTGTGATCGGCGGGCTCGCCCGCGGCATCGTCAATCCGGCGCGCGACATGATGGTCCGCGAAATAGCGCCGGCGGGCGCGCTGGGAACCGTCTGCGCGCTCGTCAGCACCTGTCG
>JAYQUR010000382.1:0-3323 GCA_038148075.1 Alphaproteobacteria bacterium
CAGAGGGTGCGGGCAAGCTCGCCGGCAAGGCGGCTATCGTAACCGGCGCGGGCCGGAACATCGGCGAGGAAATCGCAAAGGCATTTGCGAAGGAAGGCGCGAGGGTGGCCGTCGTCGACATGGACGAAGGCCGCGCCAACGCCGTCGCCGACGCGATCAGGGCCGACGGCGGCGAAGCCGTCGCGGTGGTCTGCAACGTCGCCGACACGGCCGACATCGCGAAGATGGTCGCCGCGGCGGCCGACGGGCTCGGCGGAATCGACATCCTCGTCAACAACGTCGCGATCTCCGACAACCGGCACTTTTTCGAAATCACCGAGGAAGAGTGGCGCCGGACCATCGACGTCACCCTGTCGTCGCCCTTCTTCGTCTCCCGCGAGGTCGCGAAGTGGATGGTCGACAACGACCGCACCGGCAAGATCCTGAACATCGGCTCGACGTCGGGCTTCAAGGGTCGGCCGAACGCGATCGCCTACACCGCGGCCAAGGGCGGCGTGTTCAACCTGACCCAGTCGATGGCCGTCCAGCTCGCGCCCTACGGCATCGTCGTCAATCAGATCTCGCCGAACATGACGGGCTCGCCGGTCGGCCAGCAGGAGTTCAACCCGAACCGCGTCGTCTCCAACCTCGTCGCCCGCGTCGGCCTGCCGCAGGAAACCGCCAAGGCCGCCGTCTTCATGGTCTCGGACGACGCCTCGTTCGTCGCGGGCGCCAATCTCTTCGTCGACGGCGGCACGATGGCCATGGCCTCCTTCGCCAAGCCCGCCGAGCGCAAGGACGGCAAGCCCGACGCCCGGACCGGCAAGTAGGGGCGCGCACATAATGAGCGGCCCCTACCGCCTCGGTGTCGACGTCGGCGGCACCCATACCGATCTCGTCCTGCTCGACGTCTCGGACGGCTCGATCGAGATCGAGAAAGTCTCGTCGACGCCGGCCAACCCGGCGCTCGGCGTGCTCGACGGCGTCGAGCGCTTCATCGCCAAGGGAAAGCAGCCGGACGCCATCGAGTTCTTCGCGCACGGTACGACGATCACCACCAACGCGCTCCTCGAGATGCGCGGCGCGCGGGTCGGCATGCTGATCAACAAGGGATACCGCGCGATCCAGGAAATCCAGCAGCAGGCGCGCGACGGCAACCCGTTCGACTATTTCTTCCAGCGGCCGACGCATCTGGCGCCGCAGAGCGTTACCCACGACGTCGGCGGCCGCTTCGATCACGAGGGCAACGAGCTCGCCCCCCTCGACGAGGACGCGGTGCGCGCCGCCGCGCGCGACCTCAAGGCGAAGGACGTCAACTCCATCGCCGTCGTCTATTTGTTCTCCTTCATGAACCCGTCGCACGAGCAGCGCACGCGCGACCTCATCCTCGAGGAATGGCCGGAGGCGCACGTCTCGCTGTCGTCGGACGTGCTGCCGCGCATCCGCGAATGGCCGCGCATGTCGACGACGCTCCTCAACGCCTATCTCGAACCCGTCCTCGTCCACTACATCTCCGACCTGTCGGACGGGCTGGATTCGGGCGGCGTCGAGACGCAGCAACGGTTCCTGATGCAATCGAACGGCGGCGTCATGCCGTTCCGCGCGGCAGTCGCGGGCGCAAAGACCGTGCACACGCTGTTTTCCGGCCCGGCCGCGGGCGCGCAGGCCGCTGCCTATCTCGCGGCCGAGGACGCGAAGAAGGGGCTCGTGACGCTCGACATGGGCGGCACCTCCTGCGACATCGCCTTCATCGAGGGCGGCGCGCCGCTCGAGGTGACCGAGGGCGAGGTCGCGCGACGCAGGCTAGACGTGCCCGCGCTCGACCTCACCACCATTTCCGCCGGCGGCGGCTCGATCGCCTGGATCGACGGTGGCGGGCTCCTGGCCGTCGGCCCGCAGAGTGCGGGCGCCGATCCGGGCCCGGCATGTTACGGCAAGGGCGGCGAGAACCCGGCCGTGACGGATGCCGACATCGCCTGCGGCTTTCTCAACCCCGACTACTTTCTCGGGGGCGCGCAGTCGCTCGATGTCGACGCGTCCCGCAAGGCGCTGGAGGAAAAGGTCGGCAAGCCGCTCGGCATGTCGGCGCTCGAAGCGGCCGCCGGGATCCGGCGCATCGTCGACATGCGCATGGCCGACGAGGTGCGCATTTTCGGCGCCAAGCGCGGCGTCGATGCGCAGGAATTCACGCTTCTGCCGTTCGGCGGCGCGGGCGCGGTGCACGCCGCCGCCGTCGCCGACGAGCTGGCGATGACTCGCATCCTTGTGCCGCCGCGCCCCGGCGCGTTCTCGGCGCTGGGCCTGCTGTGTACGGATGTCGTCCACGACTATATCCGCTCCGAGCTGCGCCCGCTCGACCAGGTCCCGCCGGACCATGCCGAGGCGATCTTCCGCGAGCTCGAGGAGCGCGGCCGGGTAGAGCTGGAAAGCGAGGGCATGGACCCGAAGGCCGCCCTGTTCGCCCGCGAGATCGACATGCGCTACACCGGCCAGGGCTACGAGTTGCGGGTCCCGCTCGAGGGGATCGGCGGCGCAAACGGCCTGGACGCGGCGGCGCTCGACGCCGCTCGCGAGCGCTTCGACGAGATCCACGCCCGCATCCACGGTCACGCCGCGCGCGAAAAACCGGCCGAGGTCGTCAGCTACCGCGTCCGCGCGCGCGTGCCGGTGCCGAAATACGAACCGGTCCCCGAGGCCGACGTGACCGAGGCCCCGGCGCCCGAGACGGCGCGCAAGGGCACGCGCGAGGTCTGGTTCACCGCCGACGTAGCGACCGACACCGCGATCTGGTCGCGCGACGATCTGCCTGCAGGGGCCTCTCTCGACGGCCCGGCCATCGTCGAGCAGCTGGATTCCACGACCGTGGTCCCCGCCGGCTGGCGCGCCCATGTCGACGGCTTCCTGAACCTCATCCTGACGCGGGAGCGGTAGGGATGGATTGCATCATCATTCGCACGCTCTCGCCGCCTCCCGGTGTCACCCCGGACTTGTTCCGGGGTCCAGGGCAAACGGCACGCCGGTCCCAACCGAAAGCTGGATCCCGGAACAAGTCCGGGATGACAATGAAAGCGTGGACCGGAGAGGAGCGTACATCGTGACCGCCCTCGATCCGATCACCGTGCAGATCCTCAAGAACAAGGTCTCGAGCCTCGTCGACGAGATGCACTATCACTTCTACCGCTCGGGCTATTCGACGATCATCCGCGAGAGCCGCGACTTCTCCTGCGTTATCCTCGACAAGGGCGGACGGCTGATCGTGCCGCCGCCGATGTTCTTCCACGCGCCGTTCTACAAGCACTTCGTCGACCGCACGCTGGAGATCTACGGCGCCGACGGGCTGAAGG
>JAYQUR010000383.1:0-3317 GCA_038148075.1 Alphaproteobacteria bacterium
GCATCTCGTTTACACCGAGAGGGTCGGCGGTTCGATCCCGTCACCGCCCACCATTTTACGGCCATGCTAGGAATAGACTTAGGTGGCGCGATCGTGGTCAGCGATTTGTTGGCTTGACAGTATTGCGAAGCGATCGTACATGTCGGCAGCGTTGCAATGCGCATTGCGGGGGTGTAGCTCAGTTGGTTAGAGCGCTGGCCTGTCACGCCAGAGGCCGCGGGTTCGAGTCCCGTCACTCCCGCCACTTTTCTTCCCATTACGTCTTATCTATAGGCGGCGCGAATATCGCGACGTCGCCGTTGCGCGACTTCCGGCGTGTCCGTTGCGGCGTCAGGATGCAGGTCCGCCGCCATCCGGTTGCGCGGCCACCGCGTTGGCGTCGAGACGCCGCAGATAGCGCTGGCGAATTTCGCTCCACGTGAAGCTGATCGAATTCGCAATTATGTCGGCGTCCTGCCTCTTCAGTTCGTCGGCGATCGGCGCCCAGCGGTAAAGGGCGCGTGGGCTCTCCGTGAAAACGCTCCTGTCCCGGGCTTCGCCTTTCCAGTCCATCTGCGCAATCCTGCTTTCGAATTCCCTGACCGCCTCGTCCGGCGAAAACTCGGACGGCGCGTCGTTCGGATTGTCCGAGAGGCCGCGCCGGTAGAACGCCAGAGCGGTTCGCCGTCGCAAAGCAGGATCTGCCGGCATAGCTTCAAGGGCGTGCGCCGTAGCGAAAACGGACATGTCGGACAGGCAGGCGGCGAACACGTGCATCTTCGCGATATTGATGGAGTGCGCGAACACGTCGTCTTCGAACATGCTCGGATATCGCGTGCCCATTCGCGTCTTCACGTAGCCGTAGAGCGTTTTCTGGGCGACGAATGCCGATCTCGTGGTCACGAACTCCTCGACGTCCGCGATCGTCCGAAGCGGCGCTGAATCGCGTCTTATCGACAGGCGTCCGAAGAACTCGCCTAGAAAATTACGCACGATCGACCTGCATTCTGATTCTCCCAAGTGTCGCCGAAACAAATCACAAAAAGCCGAATCGATTTACAAAAGAACGTATTGTGACGTTTTCCGAACGATGCCTTAATTACACGGACCCGTATTGTGACATCGTGCAATAGGGGGGGGAACGTTCAACGTCTTAATGACGGGGGTACAAAAATGGCCGATGGCAATTCGGAAAAGCTTCAACTGCATTGGGCAAAGACGCGTAACCTGACGTGGCTGGTGCTCATAATCTGGGCAATTTTCTCGCTGGTCGTTCCCTGGTACGCCAAGGAACTCAACTCTATGTCCTTCCTCGGGTTCCCCTTGGGCTACTACTTCTGCGTCCAGGGCTCGCTGATCATCTTCGTGCTGCTCATCTTCTTCCAGAACTGGCGGCAGGATGCGATCGACGACGAAGCCGGCGTCGGCGAATAGGAGGGAACGATCATGCAAGGCAGATTCGTAGACAATCTCCCGAAGGTATACGGCCTGTACACCGGCGGGTTCATCGTCTTCATCATCCTGATGGCGATCCTGGAACAGACGGGAATGTCGGCCGCGAATATCGGCATCCTGTTCGTCGGCTTCACCGTCGTCATCTACGCGGTGATCGGCTGGCTGTCCAGGACGATGGAGGTCGAGGCGTATTACGTCGCGGGCCGCGAAGTTCCGGCCGTCTATAACGGCATGGCGACGGCGGCGGACTGGATGTCCGGCGCATCGTTCGTCGCGCTGGCAGGCGGCATTTATTTCGGCGGTTATCCGTATCTCGGATTCATCGTCGGCTGGACCGGCGGCTACGTGCTCGTGAACTCGCTGATGGCGCCGTATCTCCGCAAGTTCGGCTGCTACACGGTGCCGGACTTCATCGGAACCCGGTACGGCGGCAACGTGGCGCGCTTCTGTGCGGTCATCGTTCTTGTCGTGGCGTCCTTCACCTATGTGACGGCGCAGATCAACGCGACAGGCACGATCGCCGCCCGCGCGCTTCAGATCCCGTTCGAGGTCGGCGTCTGGGTCGGGCTGCTCGGCATCCTGTTCTGCTCGATGCTCGGCGGCATGCGTGCCGTCACGTGGACGCAGGTGGCACAGTACATCGTGCTGATCATCGCGTACCTCGTTCCGGTGATCTGGATGTCCAACAAGCAGGGCTTCGGCATCATCCCGCACTTCTCGTACGGCGATGCGGTGCTCCGCATCCAGGAACTGGAGCCGGTCCTCAAGCTGGGGACGGCGGCCGTTCAGGGCGTCCCGGGGCTTGGTATCCTGACCAATCCGCACAACGCGCCTGGCGGCGGCGTCGACAGCTGGAAGTTCGTCACGCTGGCGCTCTGCATGATGGCCGGTACCGCGTCGCTGCCGCATATCCTGATGCGGTACTTCACGACGCCGTCCGTTCGGCAGGCCCGGAAGTCGGTGGCCTATTCGCTGTTCTTCATCTTCCTGCTGTACTTCACGGCGCCTGCGCTCGCGACGCTGACGAAGCTTCAGCTTCTCGATCCCAACCTGGCCACCAGCATCATCGGCAAGTCCATTGCCGAGGTCGGGAACCTGGCGTGGATCCAGAATTGGAGCAACGTGGGGATGCTGAAGATCGTCGACGGCAATGCGGACGGTATATTGCAGCTGAACGAGTTCTTTATGCGCGCCGACATCGTCGTTCTGGCAACGCCGGAAATAGCGGGCCTTCCGTATGTGATCTCCGGCCTCGTCGCGGCCGGCGGCATGGCGGCGGCGATGTCCACCGCCGACGGTCTCCTGCTCGCGATCGCGAACGCGCTCAGCCACGATCTCTACTACAAGATCATCGATCCCAAGGCGGATACGAAACTCCGGCTCGTCGTGGCCCGTATCCTGCTGATCGGCATCGGCGCTCTTGCGGCCCTCGTGGCGAGTCTCCAGCTCACCGGCATTCTCGGTGCGGTGGCCTGGGCGTTCTGCTTCGCCTGCTCGGGGCTCTTCTTCCCGCTGGTGCTCGGCATCTGGTGGAAGAGGGCGAACCGTCAGGGGGCAATCGCAGGCATGGTCTGCGGCTTCGTCGCGGGTTCCGCCTATCTCTGGTACATCCGGACGGGCGGGGATATCTGGTGGGTGATCGACCATCTGCGGTTCGGGATCGTCGGCATGCCCGTCAGCCTGGTTGCGATGGTGGTGGTCAGCCTGATGACTCCGGCACCCGACGCCGAGACGCAGGCGATGGTGGACGAGGTGCGCAACCCGTCCGGCGAGACGATCCTCAAGGCCCACTGAGGCCCATCGGTAACGGCGAAACGGGGGCGGTTTATCCGCCCCCGTTTTCTTCTATCTACCTTCCTCGAGAGGCGAGCTGAGCAGATATG
>JAYQUR010000384.1:0-3308 GCA_038148075.1 Alphaproteobacteria bacterium
ATCCCGACGAGAACATCACGTAGGGCGGGTCGTAGCCGAGATTGTTGAACTGGCTATAGGGCGCGAGATTTACGTTGCCGTCCGGATCGAGCGTCGTGATCCAGCCGATGGGCCGCGGCACGACGATCGACTTGTAGGGATTGAACGGCAGACCGTGATCGTTCTTCGCGGTCTCGTAAAACATGGCGTGCTCCCCTTTGTGGTTACCGCATTATCGGGTGCGCATCGGGGCGGCGCAATGCGGCCGCCGGCGGGGGACGTAGGTAAACAGACGGGGTGTCAGGCGGGGTTGTCGACCGAAATGTTGTCGATCAGACGCGTGCCGCCGATATGCGCCGCGGCCAGCAGTCGGAGTCCGCGACGGTATCCGTCGGCCGGGGCAAGCGTCGCGGCGTCGCGGGCCTCCAAATAATCGATCTTGTCGAACCCGGCTTCCAGCAACGCGTTGCGCCCCCAGGCGCATTGCGCTTCCAGGTTCGCGCCCTCATGCAGTCGGCCGGCGACGGCGAACAACGTGCCGTACAGTGCCGGCGCGATGCGGCGTTCGCGTTCATCGAGATAGGCATTGCGAGACGACAGGGCGAGCCCGTCGCGTTCGCGAACGACCGGCACGCCGATGATGCGGATGCCGTAACCTTGCTGCTCGACGAGCCTCTCGACCACCTTGAGCTGCTGATAGTCCTTTTCGCCGAAATAGGCGACGTCTGGCCGGCAATGCTCGAACAGGCGCGAGACCACCGTCGTCACGCCGTCGAAATGGCCGGGTCGCGCCGCGCCGCACAGGCCCTCGGTTGCGCCGTCGACCGTGATCGTGATTTCCGGTCCGTTCGGATAGATTTCATCCACGGTCGGCGCATAGACGTATTCCACGCCGTTCGCTCCGAATGCCGCAAGATCGGCTTCTTCGTCGCGCGGATAGCGGTCGAAATCCTCTCCAGCGCCGAACTGTGTCGGGTTCACGAACAGGCTGGCGACGACACAGCCGCAATCGCGCCGCGCGCGGCGGACGAGCGAAAGATGGCCGTCGTGAAGGGCGCCCATCGTCGGTACAAGACCGATAATGCGGCCGTCGGCGCGAACCGGCTCGAGCATAGCCGACAGCTCTGCTGCGGTGCGCAGAACGGCGGGAGGAGACCCGCCGGGGGAATCGGAAGGGCTGGCAGTCACCGTCGTCCGCGTCAGGATTTAAGCTGTCGAACCTCCGCGCCGTCCGCCTTGGGCGCGCCGAAGCAATGTTCGGCCGCCGGGAAGCGGCGTGCGCGTACGTCTTCGGCATAGGCGGCTGCGGCGCGGCCGAGTTCGGCGCCGAGTTCGGCGTAACGCTTGACGAACTTGGGCGTGAAATCGCTGAACAGGCCGGCGAGATCCTCGGTGACGAGGACCTGTCCGTCGCATTCGGGCGACGCGCCGATGCCGATGGTCGGGACCCGCACAACGTGCGTGATCTCGCGTGCGACCGATTCCATCACGCCCTCGACGACGATCGAAAACGCGCCGGCATCGGCGACCGCGCGGGCGTCGTCGATTACCTGGCGGGCGGCAGCGGTGTCCTTTCCCTGCACGCGGAAGCCGCCGTAGGTGTTGACCGACTGCGGCATCAGGCCGACATGGCCCATCACCGGCACGCCGCGCTGGGCGAGAAACTGGATCGTCGGCGCGAGAGCGACCCCGGCTTCGAGCTTGACCGCGTCGCAGCCCGTTTCCTGCATGATGCGTGCCGCGTTGCGGTAGGCCTGCTCTGGCGATTCCTGATAGCTGCCGAACGGCATGTCGACGACGACGCAGGCGTGCTGCGAACCGCGCACGACCGCAGCACCGTGATTGATCATCATGTCGAGCGTGACGGCGAGCGTCGTATCCAGCCCGTAGACCACCATTCCGAGCGAATCGCCGACGAGCAGGCAATCCACATGCTCGTCGAGAATCTGCGCCATCGGTGCCGTGTAGGCCGTGAGAACGGCGATGGGCTCGCCGCCCTTGCGCGCCGCGAGTTCGGGCGCTGTAATCCGCTTGATCCGGCTGGGGGTGCTCATCACTGCCTCCATGAGCTGTTCGGGAATACGCCATCCCCGGAACGAGCCGCTTTTCTACCCTCTTTTTCGCACCTGCGAAAGGATTTCCGCCGAATGCGCCATGGCCCGTTGAAGGAAAGGGTTTTTCGGTACCTGAAAAAATCGTCGTTCGTGGCGATTTCGCTGGCCGTGCTGCCGGTTCTGGGCTGCACCGGCACACAGCCCGCCGGGGACCGGTTCATGGTGTCGGCGGCCCATCCGCTCGCCGCTCGGGCAGGAGCGGAAATTCTGGGTGCAGGCGGCAGCGCCATGGATGCCGCCATCGCCGTCCAGGCCGTCCTCTCGCTTGTCGAGCCGCAAAGTTCGGGCATCGGCGGCGGCGCCTTCCTGCTGCATTACCGGGCCGCCGACGGACGCATCGACGCCTATGACGGGCGCGAGACCGCACCCGCGGCGCTCGACCCGACGCAGTTCCTGCGTGGCGACGGCACGGCGCGCAGCTTCCGGGAAGCCGCGTCGGGCGGGCAGGCGGTGGGCGTTCCCGGCGTCGTCCGGATGCTCGAACTGGCGCACGGCGAGCACGGACGGCTTCCCTGGCGGCGCGCGTTCGCGGCCGCCATCGCGCTCGCGACCGACGGCTTCCGGGTGACGCCACGGCTCAACCGGATGATCTCGCGTGCCCGCGGCATCGGCGAATTTCCCGAGGCCCGCGATTATTTCCTGACGCCGGGCGGCGCGGCGCTGCCGGTCGGCGCGGTTCTCCGGAATCCGGCGCTCGCGGATACCCTGCGCCGGATCGCCGTTGGCGGCGCGACGGCTTTCTACGAGGGAGAGATCGCCGCCGACATCGTCGGCGCGGTACGCACCGCCGCGCGCAACCCGGGCGCAATGACGCGCGCAGATCTTGCCGGCTACCGGGCGAAGAAACGGGACGTTCTGTGCCGGCCCTATCGTGCTTGGCGCGTCTGCGGCATGCCGCCTCCGACGTCGGGGGGCATCGCCGTTCACCAGATACTAGGCCTGCTCGAGCGGTTTCCCTCCGCGCAGGTCGCCCCCGGCGGACCCGAAGCGGCGCACCTTTTCGCCGAGGCGATGCGCCTCGCCTATGCCGACCGTCAGCGCTATGTCGGCGATCCGGATGTCGTCGACGTGCCTGTCGCCGGGCTTCTCGATCCAGCCTATATCGCCCGCCGCGGTGCGGCGATCTCTGCGGACCGGCGCATGGAACGGGCGATTCCCGGCACGCCGCCCGGCGTGCAGGCGGCTTTTGCGCCCGGCGGCGAGGCAGACTTTCCG
>JAYQUR010000385.1:0-3294 GCA_038148075.1 Alphaproteobacteria bacterium
AAGCTTGAGATCGAGCGAATACCGTTCGATCTTCGGCAGATCGCGTCCGATACCGCCGCGCTGTGGGAACCTCATGCGGCCGCCAAGGGTATCGGCCTTCGGATCCATACCGAGGGGATCGTTCTCCCGCTGCTCGAATCCGATCCGACGCGGATCAAGCAGATAATTTTCAATTTCGCTTCCAACGCCATCAAGTTCACCGACGCCGGCAACGTCGATATCACCCTGACGCAGACGAAACTCGACAACGGGAAGATCCATACGCGGTGCTCCGTCCGCGATTCCGGTATCGGCAAAGACAGCGAGACCCTGCGCGGTCTGTTCAAGCCTTTTACGCAGGCCGACCGTTCGGTCACACGTAAATACGGAGGGACGGGACTGGGCCTCGCCATTTGCAGGAATCTCGCAGATGCGCTCGACGGCGAAGTCGGCGCGGAGAGCGCGCCGGGATCCGGAAGCGAATTCTGGCTCACGTTCGTAAGCGCGGAAATGAATGCCGACGATGTCGAGAAGGCCGGCCCCAAGGAGCTGATGAACGCCGAAACGGGCGGCAAGAAGGCCCTTCGCATTCTCGTTGCCGAAGACAACAAGGTTAACCAGTTCGTTATCGAGACGATCCTGTCGCGCGCGGATCATACGCTGGAATTCGCGAACAACGGCAACGAAGCCATCGCGGCTTTCGTGCGGTCTCCGTTCGACGTGGTGCTGATGGATATCCAGATGCCCTACCTCGACGGCATTACCGCAACAACGCGAATTCGGGAGCTGGAAGCAGAAAACGTCCGGACGCCGATTATCGCGCTGACCGCCAACGCGATGGCGGGAGACAGGGAACGCTACATCGCCGCAGGCATGAGCGATTACGTCTCGAAGCCGATCGACCCGCCGGAACTGTTCGCGGCGTTGCGCCGTCAGTGCGGCGAGGATGTAACGGTCCGATACGACTTGCCGATCGCGGATCCAACCGTTGCCGGTCCGGTCGAGATATCCGACCTGGACGAAATATTCGACGGGTACGACGACCTGCTTCGTCCGTCGGCCTGACGCGACGGCGACCTCCGTTCAACGACGTCCCCGGCCGACCCAGCGCAGCGCAGCGGGCCCGATAAGACCTCCGGCCACGCCGACGGCCAGCGCCGCGGACCACGCGACCGGCGCCTCACGGCCACCCGCCAGGTCGAGGGCAACGCCGGCGACCGCCGGCCCCAGAGTGGCGCCGATAAACCCGATCGTCGCATGAACCGCCATGGTCGCGCCGCGGAGCGCGGGATCCGCCGTCGCCACGGTTCCCGCGGAGACGGCGCCGGTATCGGCATAGATCGCCATGCCGTAGAGGATCGCGAGGACGGCGACGACGTTCGGGGAAAGCGAAGTCAGCGGGCTTACGACAAGCGCGATCCCGCTGGCGAACGCCGCCATGTGGACCCAGCCCAGCACCCGTCGTCGGTTCCTCCTGGCCGCAACTTCGCCGACCGCCATCGCAACCGGAACGCCGAGCAGCGCGACCAGAGTCGCGATCACGACGGGCGACGCAAACGCGTCGCCGCGCCCGGCTCCGGCCAACCACGCGAAGAAAGCGACGACCCAGATCCGGTTCGCGAAGACTTCCCAGACATGGCCCGCATAGGCGCATATATAGGCAAGCGCTTCCCGGTTGCGGAACACCGGACGAAAATCGACCAGCAATCCGCGCCGCGCGCTCGGATCGAACCGACCGGCCGGAAGCCATAGCCAGCCGACGGCGAGCGCGACCACATTTCCGGCGCCGGCCAGCGCAAAGGCGTATTGCCAGCCGTAGGTGTCGGCGACGCCGCCGCCGACAAAGATCGAAAAAGCCGTGCCGAGGGCGAAGACCGATGTGTAGTAGCTGGATGCGCGGCTGCGCCACGGCTCGTCCAGCGTATCGGCGATGATCTTGAGCGCGGGCATGTAGGCGCCGGCGACGGCGACGCCGGCGAAGAAGCGGAACAGCAGGCCGCTCCAGAAACTTTCGGCGAACGTCGCGAACGCGAGCGACGCTGCAGCGCCGACCGCCGTCGCGGTCAGGCACACGCGCCGCGGCGCCACCCGGTCGGTCAGGGGAACCAGGACGGGAACGGCGCACAGGTAGCCGGCGAAAAACACGCCTCCAAGCCATCCCGCTTCGGTATTGGACATCTGCCATTCGTCGATGAGCGTCGGCAGCACGGCTGCGACGGTCATGAAGGCGAGCAGATTCAGGACGAGAAAGCTGCAGGCGAGGAAGGTCAGGCGCGCGGGCGACATTGCACCCTTTTAACGAAGGCGCGTCGGAAGGAAAGCCGCTTGCAACGGGACGGCCGGCGGCCTTGTTCAGGCCGGCGTTATTCTCAGCGACCGGCGGCGGCGCATCCAGTACAGAGCCGACAGGGCCAGCGCGAAAGCCGCGCCGGACATTGGCTCGGAGACGAAATTCGCGTTGTCGAGTTGCGCCGACCCCAGGAAGTCGCCTTCCACCGTGCTGACGGTGTAGGTGCCGGAAATCCAGTCGACATACTGGTCGTAGAAAGCCGCGACGCCATCGATCGCCTCTTGCTGGGTCTCGCCCTCCGCCGGTTGCGGCCAGAACGCGTTGCCCACACCGACATAGATCAGCGCATCGACGAGAACGGCATCGCTCTCGTCGCTGTTGAGGAGGATATCGTCCCCGAGCCCCCCGTCGAAGACCCCGTTCGCGCCGTAGAGAACCCCTATCCGCGTCGTGCCGTTCAGTGTCGTTCCGGCAAGCGTGCCGGAGTATCCGAGCGCGTTCCAGGGATCCGACGACGCGACCTCGTACCCGACGTCGCTAAGCGAAAATTGCGTGCCCCCCGTTCCCTGGGCCAGCAAGCCGAAATGCAGGCGGTTGCCGCGTTCGCTGTCGAACGGCGCGGCGTCGCCGGCCACGCCGTGCCACGACGAGAAACTCGTCACCATCGCGTCGCCCGCCTCGAACGAGCTGCCGAGCCGTTCGTACGCGGTCGGGTCGGCGTCGCGCGTACCTCCCACGTTCGAGAGGCCCTGCGCAAGGCCGGTCATAGCATTCGAAAGATAGCCGGCCCAGCTGGGCGAGCCGAACACGTTCGGCGCCGACGACGCGAACACATCGAGAAGAACGCCGGCCCTGGATCCGTGCGGCACAACCATCGCAAAAGCGAGGGCAAGTACGAATACTCTGCGCATATAAGGTCCCCACCTGCGCAAATACATTCCTTATCCTTCAGCAGGGTAGCACGGGTTTCGAATTTAATACATGAGGAACATATTGTTGGCCCCGACGGCGCCCGTCTGGCACAC
>JAYQUR010000386.1:0-3285 GCA_038148075.1 Alphaproteobacteria bacterium
CTTCAGGCGGTTGTTCCGGTTGATGACGCGACGATAGAGATCGTTCAGGTCCGACGTCGCGAAGCGGCCGCCGTCGAGCGGCACCAGCGGGCGCAGCTCCGGCGGAATAACCGGGATGACCTCGAGGATCATCCATTCCGGTCGCGCGCCGGACTCGATGAAGGATTCGATCAGCTTGAGGCGCTTCACGTACTTCTTGCGCTTCGCCTCGGAGCCGGTCTCCTTCATGTCGATGCGCAGTTCCTCGCGCTCCTGCTCGAGGTCGATCTCGCCGAGCATCTTCTTGAGAGCCTCGGCGCCGATCATTGCCTCGAAGGCGTCCTCGCCATACTCGTCCTGCGCGTCGATGAAGCCTTCCTCGCTGAGAAGCTGGCCCTCTTCCAGCGGCGACAGGCCGGGCTCGGTGACGATGTAGTTCTCGAAGTACAGAACCCGTTCGACATCCTTCAGCGTCATGTCGAGCAGCAGCGCGATGCGGCTCGGCAGCGATTTCAGGAACCAGATGTGGGCGACCGGCGAGGCGAGCTCGATATGGCCCATGCGCTCGCGCCGGACCTTCGACAGCGTAACCTCGACGCCGCACTTCTCGCAGATGATGCCGCGATACTTCATGCGCTTGTACTTGCCGCACAGGCACTCGTAGTCCTTGATCGGGCCGAAGATGCGGGCGCAGAACAGCCCGTCGCGTTCCGGCTTGAAGGTGCGGTAATTGATGGTCTCCGGCTTCTTGATCTCGCCGTAGGACCACGAGCGGATGCGCTCGGGACTGGCGATCGAAATCTGGATCTGGTCGAAGCTCTGGGCCGTGCTGACCTGTCCGAAGATGTTCATCAATTCATTCATCAGGTATCTCCTGGCGTCTGCGGCTGCCTCCCGAAGGCGGCGGCCTCTTACTCGTCTGCTTTCGCGAAGTTTCCGGAAAGGCGGATCAGCCCTCCTGGTTCAACTCCACATTCAGACACAGTGACTTCAGCTCTTTCACGAGGACGTTGAACGATTCCGGAATACCGGCCTCGAACGTATCGTCGCCGCGGACGATCGCCTCGTAGACCTTGGTCCGGCCCGAAACGTCGTCCGACTTGACCGTGAGCATTTCCTGCAGCGTGTAGGCCGCGCCGTAGGCTTCGAGCGCCCACACTTCCATCTCGCCGAAGCGCTGGCCGCCGAACTGCGCCTTGCCGCCCAGCGGCTGCTGGGTAACGAGGCTGTAAGGCCCGATCGACCGGGCGTGGATCTTGTCGTCCACCAGATGGTGCAGCTTCATCATGTAAATATAGCCGACCGTGACCGGACGCGCGAACGCCTCGCCGGTTCGGCCGTCATACAGCGTCACCTGGCCCGACGGGTCGAGACCCGCCTGTTCCAGCAGTTCGACGATGTTGTCCTCGCGGGCGCCGTCGAAGACGGGCGTCGCCATCGGCACACCGGGCCGCAGATTCCCCGCAAGCTCGATCACCTGCGCGTCGTCGAGGCTCTTGATGTCCTCGTCGAACGTTTCTGGACCGTAGATCGCCTTCATCTCGTCGCGGAGCTGGGCCATCTTGCCCTCGCGCACCGCCTTGTCGAGCATGTCGCCGATCTTGCGGCCGAGACCCGCCGACGCCCATCCGAGGTGCGTTTCGAGGATCTGGCCGACATTCATCCGCGACGGCACGCCGAGCGGGTTGAGAACGATGTCGACACAGGTTCCGTCCTCGAGATGCGGCATGTCCTCGAGCGGCGAGATCTTGGAAATCACGCCCTTGTTGCCGTGACGGCCGGCCATCTTGTCGCCGGGTTGCAGCTTGCGCTTCACCGCAACGAAGACCTTGACCATCTTCATCACGCCTGGCGGCAGTTCGTCGCCGCCCTGCAGCTTCTCGACCTTGTTCTCGAAGCGGTCCTGCAGGCGCTTCTCGCTTTCCTGGAACTGGCGGCGCAGTGCCTCCACGTTTTCCATGATCTTGTCGTTCTTGACGGTGATCTGGGCAAGCTGACGGGCCGACAGGTCATTTAGGATCGCCTGCGTGACGCGGGCGCCCTCTTCCACCTGCTTGGGACCGGACACGATGGTCTGGTTGGCGAGCAGGTCCTTGAGACGTGCCGAGAACGAGCGCTCGAGGATCGCGAGTTCGTCGTCGCGGTCCTTCGCGAGACGCTCGATTTCCTCACGCTCGATCGCCATCGCGCGTTCGTCCTTGTCGACGCCGCGGCGCGAGAAGACGCGCACTTCGACGACCGTGCCGGAGACGCCCGGCGGCAGCTTGAGCGACGTGTCGCGGACGTCGGACGCCTTTTCGCCGAAGATCGCGCGAAGAAGCTTCTCCTCCGGCGTCATCGGGCTTTCGCCCTTCGGCGTGACCTTGCCGACGAGAATGTCGCCCGGGTTCACTTCGGCGCCGATATAGACGATGCCGGCCTCGTCGAGGTTCTTGAGCGCTTCCTCACCGACGTTCGGAATGTCGCGGGTGATTTCTTCCTGACCCAGCTTGGTGTCGCGGGCCATGATCTCGAATTCCTCGATATGGATCGAGGTGAACACGTCGTCACGGACGATGCGCTCGGAGATCAGGATCGAGTCCTCGAAGTTGTAGCCATTCCAAGGCATAAAAGCGACGAGCACGTTCTTACCCAGCGCCAGCTCACCCAGCTCCGTAGACGGGCCATCGGCAACGATATCCCCCTTGGCCACAACATCGCCAACCTTCACCAGCGGGCGCTGCGTGATGGCGGTGTTCTGGTTCGAGCGCTGGAACTTCAGCAGGTTGTAGATATCGACACCCGTGTCGTTGTCACCGATCTCGCCGGTGGCGCGGATTACGATACGTGTCGCATCAACCTGGTCGATGATCCCGTCACGCTTGGCGACAATCGTCACACCGGAATCGCGTGCCACTGTTCCTTCCATGCCGGTACCCACGAGCGGGGCCTCGGACTGCAGCAGCGGCACGGCCTGACGCATCATGTTCGAGCCCATCAGCGCGCGGTTTGCGTCGTCGTTCTCAAGGAACGGAATCAGCGCCGATGCGACCGAGACGAGCTGCTTCGGCGAGACGTCCATGTAATCAACGTCGGCCGGCAGCGCCATCAGGTAGTCATTGCCCTGGCGGCAGCTAACCAGCTCCTCTGCGAAGGCATTGTTCCCGTCCAGCTCGGAGTTGGCCTGGGCGATGGTGTAGCGCCCCTCCTCCATCGCCGAGAGATATACGACCTCTTCAGTCACCTTGTTGTTGTCGACCTTGCGGTACGGAGTCTCGATGAAGCCGTACTTGTTCACTCGCGCATAGGTCGCGAGCGAGTTGATCA
>JAYQUR010000387.1:0-3278 GCA_038148075.1 Alphaproteobacteria bacterium
GGATAAACTCCCCCTCGTGGCCGACCTCCCCCGGGATTAGAAAACCGCCCTCGCCCTGCGTTGTACCTCGCGGACCTAGCGGGCCGCGCAGGAGATCATCAGCAAGGAGAACGACGCGAAGGACGTCTACTTCATCACGTCCGGCAGCGCCCGCGTCGTGAACTGGTCGGCCGGCGGACGCGAAGTAAGTTTCGAAGACATTCCCGCCGGCGGAATGTTCGGCGAACTTGCCGCTATCGACGGCGCGCCGCGTTCAGCGACAGTCGTCGCTTTGGAACCCATCGAAGTCTGCGTCATCGACGGCGCGTCCTTCATGACGGCGGTTCTCGGCAGTCCCGAAACCTCCCGCCGGCTGATGGAGCGGCTGACGGCAATCATTCGTCGCTCGACCGGGCGGATATTCGATCTCAGCGTCTACGTCGCGAATATCCGCATTTATGCAGACCTCCTCCGCCTTTCACAGCCCGCCGAAGATGGGGGCAACGGCGCAGTGATCGCCCCTATTCCGGTCCATTCGGACATAGCGGCTAGGGTTTCGACGACCCGTGAGACCGTTGCCCGCGTGCTCGGCGATCTGTCGCGCCGCGAAATCGTGATCCGGGAAAAAGACCGGCTGATCGTGCCCGATACCGCCCGGCTGGCGGAGATGGTCGAGGACTAGAGACTTCCCTAGAAAGTAGCCCATTCCATATCTCCTGGAAAGTAGCCCATTCCATATATCAGGAATGCTGCATTGCGACCAATTTTGTTGCACTGCAACATACGCTTCTGATATAAGTCGGTTCCGGTGCCATTTTCACCACATTTGTGCCGGACAGCCCTTTCGCAGCCTCTTCGGCTAGCTTGGCCCTTCATATGCGGAGAAACCAAACGGCACGGCATCATCGTTCCGTAGGGCACTGATTTAACCGGGACTTTGATAATGTCATTCCACGCGTACCGGGACCAATGGATCGGGAACGTCCGCGGCGATATTCTGGCCGGGCTGGTGGTCGCACTCGCGCTGATTCCCGAGGCGATCGCCTTTTCCATCATTGCCGGCGTCGATCCCAAGATCGGGCTGTACGCTTCGTTTTCGATTGCCGTCGTCGTCGCCATCACCGGCGGACGTCCCGGCATGATCTCGGCGGCGACGGCGGCCACCGCCGTGCTGATGGTGACTCTCGTGAAGGAACACGGGCTTCAATACCTGCTCGCCGCAACGGTACTTGCGGGGCTTCTGCAGATTGTCGCGGGTTTCCTCCGTCTCGGCTACGTCATGCGCTTCGTCTCCCGTTCGGTGATGACGGGTTTCGTCAATGCCCTCGCAATCCTGATTTTCATGGCACAATTGCCCGAACTGATCGGCGTACCCTCGCTGACCTACGTCATGGTCGCTGCCGGCCTCGCCATCATCTACCTGTTTCCGTACCTCACCAAGGCGGTCCCGTCGCCGCTGATCTGCATCATCATTCTGACGGCGGTTGCCATCGGGTTCGGCCTGGATGTCCGCACCGTCGGGGATATGGGCGAACTGCCATCTACCCTGCCCGTCTTCCTGATCCCGGATATCCCGCTGAATCTCGATACCCTGACGATCATCCTGCCCTACTCCGCCGCGGTCGCCGCCGTCGGTCTGTTGGAATCGCTGATGACGGCGTCCATCGTCGACGAATTCACCGATACCACCAGCGACAAGAACTGCGAATGCATCGGACAAGGCCTTGCCAACACCGCGACGGGGTTTATCGGCGGCATGGCGGGCTGCGCCATGATCGGCCAGTCGATCATCAACGTGAAATCGGGCGGGCGCGGACGCCTGTCCTGCTTCTGCGCGGGCGTCTTCCTGTTGTTCATGATCGTCGTGCTCGGCGACTGGGTGAAACAGATACCGATGGCCGCCCTGGTCGCAATCATGATCATGGTCTCGATCGGCACGTTCAGCTGGTCCTCGATCCGCAACCTCAAAGACCATCCGCGCTCATCGTCCGTTGTGATGATCGCGACCGTTGCCTGCGTCGTCCTCACCCATAATCTCGCCATCGGCGTACTCGTGGGCGTCCTGCTTTCGGGCATTTTCTTTGCCTGGAAGATCGCGCAGATATTCCGCGTCACCTCCAGCCTGTCCGACGACGGCACGCACAGGACCTATCGGGTGGAGGGCCAGATCTTTTTCGCCTCGGCGGACGCTTTCTCGGCCGCCTTCGATTTCCGTGAGGCGCTCGAAAAGGTTACTATCGACATCAGCCATGCTCATATCTGGGATATTTCCAGTGTGGCGGCGCTCGATATGATCGTTTTGAAATTCCGCCGCGACGGCGCGGAAGTCGAGATTATCGGGCTGAATGAAGCCAGCGAGACGATTGTCGACAAACTCGCAATCCACGACAAACCCGGCGCGCTCGAACGATTGCTGGGACATTAGGGCGACACGGAAGCCACACGGGGACGGAACGGGAAATGAGCAAGATCGTCGCGCTTGTCGATGGATCCATCTACGCCGAGAGCGTCTGCGACCACGCATCGTGGGTTGCGGGGCGGACCGGCGCCGGTATCGAGCTTCTGCATGTACTCAATCATCGCCACGCGGTCGGCGCGCCGAAGAATTTGAGCGGCAATATCGCGCTGGGCGCCCGCTCATCCCTGCTCAAAGACCTGAGCGAACGCGATGCCGAAACCGCAAAAGTTTCCCAGAAAAACGGCCGCGCCATCCTCGATGCCGCCAAGGCAAGGCTTGAAGCCGCCGGTGTCGGAAAGGTCACCGCCCGCCTCCGCATCGGCGATATTGTCGAAGAAGCGGCAGAATGCGAGACCGAGGCTGAAATGACCGTTATCGGCAAGCGCGGCGATGCCGCCGATTTCGCAACGCTCGACTTCGGCTCCAACCTCGAACGGGTCGTGCGGTCGTCCCGCAAACCGGTGATTGTCGCCTCCCGCGCGTTTACCCCGGTCAAACGCCTGCTCATCGCCTTCGACGGCGGCTCAAGCAGCCGGAAGGCTGTCGACTATGTGGCCAGCCATCCTCTATTCGACGGCCTGTCCTGCCGGCTGCTGACGGCCGGATCGGGCACGCCCGAGATCCGCGATCGCCTCTCCAGCGCGAAACTGGCCCTGGAGGCTGCCGGGCACGAGGTCGAGGCCGATATCGTCCAGGGCCCGGCCGACCTGCTGATCGCCAGCGCGGTCGAAACCGACGATATCGACCTTCTGGTCATGGGCGCCTTCGGCCATTCCCGCTTTCGCAGGCTGATCATCGGTTCGACCACCGCCGAGATGATCAGGCTGTGCAAGATACAGCC
>JAYQUR010000388.1:0-3273 GCA_038148075.1 Alphaproteobacteria bacterium
GACGAGGTTGCCGATGACGTCCGACGCAAAACCGCACTGCGGGCTGAGCGCCAGATTGTCGAGGTCGGCGAATTTCGAGGCTTCCTCGATCTTTCTCTTCAACGCGTCGGCGGTCTCGAGTTCCGGCGTTTTCGTCGACACGAGCCCCAGCACCGCCGTCTTGTTCCTGGGCAGCAGCTTTAGCGGCGAGAAATCGCCCGCCCGCGGCGAATCGTATTCCAGGAAATAGCAATCGGCATTCACCTCGTTGAAGAGCGTGTCCGCCACGAGGTCGTAGCCGCCTTCTGCCTGCCAATAGCTCTGTTTGTTGCCGCGGCACAGATGGATGCCGATACGCATGCCTTCGGGCCTGCCTTCGAGGACGCGGTTGATGATGCCGGCATACAGCTTCAGGAGTTCCTTCCAGTCGTCGCCGCGCGCCGTCAGGGCCTCCTGGATCTTCGGGTCGGAGAATTTTGCGAGCGCCGTTTCGTCGAGCTGCACGTATTCGCACCCGGCATCGTCGAGCGCGGCAAGCTCGCTGTGATAGGCATCGACGATATCGTCCCAGAAAAGATCCATGTCGTCGTAGACGATCTTGCTGATGTTGCCGGCGCCGCCGAAAAAGTGGAGGACGCAGGGACCGGGCAAGGTGATCTTCACCGTCTGGCTGGTTAGCTCGTCGACGAAGGTGAAGTCGTCCGCGTTCACAGGTTCCTGCCACAGGATGCGGTGGTCGATCCTGACGCGGGCCGCCCCGACCTTCTCGCCCTTGTCGTTCTTGTAATCCCATCCTTTCTCGGCATTCCGGTCGAACTCGAGCGGCGCCATGCTTTCGAAGAAATGGGAAAAGTAGGTGTGGCGGCGGAATTCGCCGTCGGTCACGACCTCGAGGCCGACGTCCTCCTGCAGGTGGACCGCATCGCGGATCGCGATGTCCTCGAGTTCGCGCAATTCGTCGGCGTCGATTTCGCCGTCTTCGAAGGATATGCGCGCGTCGATCAGTTCCTGGGGTCGCAACAGGCTACCGATCTGCTCGGCGCGAAAGGGCGGGTTAAGAGGTCTTTCGGTGGTCATCCGATTTTCCGGTCGCTCCTGCGGCGGATGTTAGGAAAGACACGTGGGCGGCGTCAACGATTACGATCCGCAAGGGAATCTTGCGCCTCGTGCAACGCCGCCGTATCTATGACGCAGCAGTCGGGGCGTAGCGCAGCCTGGTAGCGCATCTGCTTTGGGAGCAGAGGGTCGGCGGTTCGAATCCGTCCGCCCCGACCAGATACCCGGACGAGTTCCGGAAACGTCCTGCCGCAACGGCGGGGAAATATCTCGGTTCCGATCGCTTCTGCCGGGAGTTGGCGCTGTTTTCGATAATTCGTCAGGATATCGGCATGGAAAACCTATTCCGCAAACTGGCCGTTGCAGGAATGGCGGAGGCGCTGCCGCTCCGTTACGTCGATATCGGATCGCGCGGTGGCTTTCAGAGTGACCTGCTGCCGATCGCTTTTGCCGTTGACGCCCTGGGTTTCGAGCCGGATTCGGAGGCGTTTGCCGCTCTGAACGGCGCTTTGTCGGACCCCTGGCGATCGGCGACTTACCTGCCGTGCGGCGTTGGGGCGAAAACGGGTTCGGCGAATCTTTACGTTCCGACGGATCCCCAGTCTGCCTCTCTGATGGAGCACGATCCGGAAATCGGCCGCAAATTCGACAAACCGCAGTTTTTCGAACTCGATCGGACAGAACAGGTCGAAATCCTGTCGCTGGAGACAGCGCTCGAAAGGGCGGGGTTCGACTCGATAGACTATCTGAAGATCGATATCGAGGGGCCGGAACTGGAGGTAATCCAGTCGTCGCCCGCGGTCGTTCGCGAGCTTCTTTGCCTCAAGGTCGAGGTCTCGTTCGTCCCTTTCCGCTTCGAGCAGCCGCTTGCCAGCGATATCGACCAATTTATGCGAACGCAGGGATTCGAACTGTTCAATATTCTGGGGGCCGCACATTGGCGCCGTCAGGGCTATCACATCCATCCATACTATTCGCGGGAGAGGGTGCCCTACGCGCGAGGGCAAATTGTTCAAGCGGACTATTTGTACTTTCGCACTCTCGATAGCGTGGAGAATGACGCCACGCGTTTGATGAAGCTGGCGCTTCTATTTATGGCTCAGGGATATTTCGATCATGCCATTATGGCGCTTGAATGCCCGGTCGCGGAGACAGCGCTTCGCGACACCTTCGGTCTTTCGCCGATCGACGTGGTCGCGCCCGCGTCGAAACGATACGGGCGACGAGCCTTCGTTACCGCGGCGTGGCGGCAATTGCGGGGGATAGTCCCATTCTTGCGGTATCAGCGAAATTTGTTCGGCTGAAAGCGAAATATCATCAGCATCGATGGGCTTGCGTTCAGCCCGGGTGCGCGTATCCCAGCGCTTCGAGCGCGGGCCGGTAGTCCGGCAGGATTTCGAAGCTCGCCAGTAGTTCCGAATCGTAAGCGGGGGCGGATGCTGTCGGAAGCGGCGTCGCCGTCTTGTCGTCCGGCGCTTCCACCGCGATATCCGTGAATCCGGTCCATGCGGCCTCCCAGCCGTCGTCGTAGGGCGCGCGGACGGCGGCGCATATCTCGGCAAGGATCGTACCGGGCTTGTCTATGAAGTGCTCGTATTTCACGACCGGCATGTCGCCGATGCATTGTGCGAACCTCAGATAGCCGCGGATGAATTCGTTGATCGCGTTGGCGCCGCCGGGCCCGCGGTCGCGGACGGCGAGCCACTGGTCGACCGGATGGCGGACGAGGGCGCAGGCGTTGACCCTGAACTTGAGGTCCAGCACGCCCCGATGGACGAAGATGCCCGCGAGCTGGTCGACGGAGACGCCGCCGATGAAGTCGATGTTGGACCAGTCGCCAACGACGAGCGCCCTGCCGGCCGCCTCTGCGCGGTCGGCGATCATCTGCATGATGTCCTGATAGGGCCAGTCGGCCTGGCTTCGCAGCCGGTTGCGGTCGTCGTCGGTTATCAGGCCGAACCAGAGGTCGGCCTACTCGAGCGGATTGTTCAGATGCGCCGCCATCGGATGGATTCGGCTAAGCACCGTGACGCCCTGCATGGCGCCGAGGCAACGATGCACGAGCGGCGCTCCCGCGCCGTCGAGGGCATGTAGGATGCCGATTGAATCCGTCATGGAGATATCCGGTCTGCGCCGCGCCGGATCGCCGGCGCGGCGTTGTCTCTTCGGTCTAGTCGACGGCCTGGGTCGCGGCGATCCGCTTGGCCATCTTCCTTTCCTGCTTCTCGCGTTCGGCCT
>JAYQUR010000389.1:0-3241 GCA_038148075.1 Alphaproteobacteria bacterium
CCGGTATATCGGGCCGGTAGAGTTCCAGAAGCTCAGATATCGAAGCGGGTTCGAGCGGCGACAGCCGCAACCGGCAGCAGCGCGAGCGGATCGTCGGCAACAGCCTGCCCGGCGCGTGGCTGACGAGCAGCAGCATCGCGCGCGGCGGCGGCTCCTCCAGCAGTTTCAGCAGCGCGTTTGCGGCATTGACGTTCATGTCCTCGGCGCCGTCGACGATGACGATGCGCCAGCCGCCCTCGCCTGCCGTCAGCGACATCGAATGGCCGGCCGCACGAACCTTGTCGACCGGGATGACGGTCTGCATGCGCTTGCCGTCTTCGCTCATCCCGCGTTCGAGCACCTGAAGGTCGGCATGGGCACCGGCGGCGACGCGGCGAAAAACGGGATTTTCGGCGTCGATCGCGAGCGTTTCGGGCCGTACGGGCGGCAGTTCGTCTCCGAACATGCTCGGCCCCTCTTCCACATCGCTGCCCCGCTCGCCATGCACGAGCAGGAAACGCGCGAACCGGTAGGCCAGCGTCGCCTTTCCGATTCCCTTGGGTCCGGCGATCAACCAACCGTGTGGCAGGCGTCCGGACGACCATGCCTCCAACAGGCGCCGTTCGGCGTCCTGGTGGCCGATCAGCCGTTCGGTTTCGCGGGGCGCGGGGATATCCGTCATGCGACAGCAACCGGATCGAGGCGCGCCAGCACGTTCGAGAGGATGTCGGCGGCTACTGCGTCGACATCGCGTTCGGCATCGATTACCGCGCAGCGGCCGGGATCGGCAGCCGCAATGTCGAGGAATCCCCGGCGCAGCCGTTCGTGGAACTCCCTGTCCATGCGTTCGTAGCGATCGGTGTCTCCGGAGCGTGAGGCCAGCCTGTCGACGCCCGTCGCCACCGACACATCGAGGATCAGCGTGAGGTCTGGACGGAAATCCCCCAGGGCGAATTCATAAAGCATTTCAATAGCTTCTGCATCAACTCCCAACCCGTACCCCTGATAGGCTCGCGTCGAGTCGGCGAACCGGTCGCACAATATCCACGTACCGGCTCTCAAGGCCGGTGCGATGCGCGTCGTGTAGTGGTCTGCACGCGCGCCGAAATGGAGCAGGCATTCGGCCTGCGGGGTCCACGTCGCATCGGGATCGAGCAGCAATTTCCGTATGGTCTCCGCACCCGGCGATCCGCCGGGTTCCCGCGTCGTTTCGACCTGAATGCCCATTTGCGCAAGCGCGTCGGCGAGCCGCGCGATCTGGGTTGACTTTCCCGCGCCCTCGCCGCCCTCGAAGGTGATGAATCGGCCGGTTTCGGTCATCGGCGCTTCAGGACGGGCCCCAGATGACGTGTTGTACCGCTGCGCCGATGCGACCAACGAACCCGAGCTTGTCGACGCTTGCCCCGGCGACGAGGGGTATCTCGACCGTTTCCATCGCAGGGCCCGATAAGATCAGCGTTGCGAGCTGGGTGCCTTCTGCGACCGGCGCCGGTACCGGTTCGGTAAGGCGGACCTTGACCGACAGCTTGCTGCGGGTATTGCGCCTGAGGGTGAGTCGAAGGTCTTCCTGAATGAGAAGCGGAACGGATTTTTGCTTTCCAAGCCAAATGCTTGCCGTCGTTACTTCTTCCCCCTTCTTAAAGAAGGAATAGACGTCGAACGTCCGAAAAGCCCATTCGATGAGGCGAAAGGATTCCTGCGACCGCTGGCGGATGCTGTCCATACCGTTGAGAACCATGACGATGCGCCGGTCGTTCCGGACCGCAGATGCCGTGAGGCCGTAACCCGCCTCCTCCGTATGACCGGTCTTGAGCCCATCGGCACCGACTTTCTGGTACAGCAGCGGATTGCGGTTGCCCTGCTTGATATTGCTGAAGGTAAATTCCTTCTCTGAAAAAATCCTGTAGAGGTCGGGAAAATCGGTAACAAGCCGTTTCGAGAGGACTGCCAAGTCGCGCGCCGACATCTTGTGGTTCGGTTCGGGCCAGCCTGTAGCGTTCGCGAAGGTGCTGTCCTGAAGGCCGATTTCGCGGGCCCGGCGCGTCATCATGCGGGCGAAATCCTCTTCCGTTCCACCGATTGCCTCGGCGACGACGATGCAGGCGTCGTTGCCCGACTGGACGATGATGCCGCGTAAGAGATCCGCCACGCTTACCCGGTCGCCGACACGGACGAACATCTTGGAGCCGCCTTTTCGCCAAGCCTTCTTGCTAACGAGAAACTTGTCTTCAAGGCTCAGGGTACCCTTTTTGAGCCTGTCGAAGACCATATAGACGGTCATCAGCTTGCTCATCGACGCCGGTGGCATCGGTATTTCGTCAGCCTTGCTGAGCAGGACCGTTCCCGTCGACAGATCGACAATGTGAGCGTTGCGCGCCGGCGTTTCGATGGTCTGCGCGCCCGCGGAAGCCGCGAAACACGCGGCCAGGAACGCGACTGGAGCAGCGTACAGGAATCTGGAAATCATGAGAGTATCAATCCGCTTGCTTTCGTTTGCGGTAAAACAGGCGTCGGAATTATGGCGCGCGGATGGCGCAGCTTAACGCGGCGGGCCCTAGTCGACAACGATCCGCGCGTTCGGGAATCCGGCGCTGATAACGCGGGCCAGCGTGTCGTCCGCCCGTTTGAGGTTGTCCAACGGTCCCAGGCGGACCCGGTACAGGCGCGTCGGGCCGATTTTGGTCTCGCTGACCTGCGCGGCCCCGTACCGGTCGAGCAGCTCACGGGCCCGCGACGCGTTGGAAAGGTCGGCATAGGCGCCGGCCTGGACGAAAACGGGCTCGGCGGCAACCGTGCCGGTCGAGACGATCCGCTCGGCGCCCGGGGCCGAGGCCGGCAGGGGCAATGCGGCGACCTTCTGGACGGGAACGGGCTTCGCCTCGATCTTCTCTTCGGGCGGCAGCTTGCCGTTGAGCGCGATATATTTGAGCCGTCGGCTCTCGTCGGGGATAATTTCGACTCGAACGCGCGTCGTTCCCTGGGCCTTGAACCCCAAAAGCTGCGCGGCGCGGCGAGAGACGTCGATGATCCTGCCGCGGGCAAACGGTCCGCGGTCATTTACCAGCAGCTTCAGCGAGCGGCCGTTCCGCAGGTTGGTCACTCGCACCATGCTCGGCATCGGTAGGGTCCGATGGGCGGCCGTCAGCTCGTTCATGTCGAATACATCGCCGTTTGCGGTCGACCTTCCATGAAACTTGGGGCCGTACCAGGAGGCGACACCGGTCTCGGTATAGGCGAAATCCTCGGCGGGATAGTACCACAC
>JAYQUR010000390.1:0-3232 GCA_038148075.1 Alphaproteobacteria bacterium
GATGTGGGTGCGGCGCCGCATTCTCACGCCGATGGGCACCGTCGACGCGATGGAATTCCTGCTCGACAAGCTCAAGGGCACCAAGTCGAACCACGACTTCTTCGATTCGATGAACCAGTAACGCCGGTTTACCGGCCGGACGAAAAAAGGGGCGCCCGAAACGGCGCCCCTTTCTCTTTTTGCGTTGCCGGAGAGCCTAGGGTTCCAGAACGATCGATCCGGTCGTCTTGCGGGCGGCGAGATCGCGGTGCGCCCGCGCGGCTTCGCGGAGCGAATATTTGTGGTTCACCTCGATCTTGACCGCGCCGGACTTGACCATCTTCATCACCTCGCCCGCCGTCTTCTGAAGCTCGGCCGGCGTCGAGACGAAATCGAACAGGGTCGGGCGGGTCATGACGAGCGAGCCCTTCTGCATCAGGATCAGCGGGTTGATGTCGCCGATGGGTCCCGACGCGTTGCCGAAACTCACGAACATGCCGCGTTTCTGCAGACAGTCGAGCGAGGCGGGCCAGGTCGCCTGGCCGATGGAATCGTAGACCACGGGGAGCATTTCGCCCTTGGTGATCTTGCGGACGCGGTCGACGAAGTTCTCGCGCGAGTAGATGATCGGATAGTCGCAGCCGTGCGCCTTGGCGAGCCGCGCCTTCGCCGGCGAACCCACCGTGCCGATGACGGTCGCGCCGAGCGCCTTGGCCCACTGGCAGACGATCAGACCGACGCCGCCGGCGGCCGCGTGGATCAGGATCGTGTCGCCCTTGGAGACCTTGTAGACCTGACGGATCAGGAACTGCGCGGTCATGCCCTGCAGCATCATCGAGGCGGCGACGTCGTCGGAAATCTCCCGCGGCACCTTGACCAGCTTGTCCGCATCGATGTTGCGAAGCTCGGTGTAGCAACCGGTGCCGACCGTGCCGCAGGCGACCCGGTCGCCGATCTTGAAACCCGAAACGCCCGCACCGACCGCTTCGATCTCGCCGCACATCTCGCCGCCCGGAATGAACGGTAGCTGCATCGGGTAGAGGCCCGAGCGCATGTAGATATCGATGAAGTTGACGCCGATCGCCCTGGCGCGAACCGTCACTTCGCCCTTGCCGGGCCGGCCCACCTCGACGTCCCTCCATTTCAGGACCGAGGGAGATCCGGTTTTCTCGACGACAATTGCTTTCGGCATCTGATTTTCCTTTGCTGGGACGGCCGGGTGCGGCCGGTGTCGACAGGAGCAGGCGGAACCGTGTGCCCGGTTTCGAGCTTTCACGCCGGAGGGGCGGGCGATCCGGCGCTCGCTTCGGGGAAGAAAACCGAACCGCGCCTCTGCCTGGCGACCCGGCACAGCCCGGCCATCCGACGTTTCTCCGAGGTTCGGCTTGCGAACGGACGAATCCGGTTAACCGCTTCTTATTGAAGGAAGAATAGCGCTCGGAACCGGAAATGTCACCGGCCAAATGCTGTCGGGCGTTGCGTTCAGAGCAAACGTGAATTGCAAAATTCGATATCGAGAAGGGCCCGCTTCGTTGCGAGACCGCCCGCGCCCGAATATCCGCCCGGCTTGCCGCCTGCCGCGAGCACGCGATGGCAGGGAAGAATGATCGGCAGGGGATTGGCGCCGCACGCGCCGCCCACGGCGCGCGGACTTCCCCCGGCCGATCGGGAGAGTTCCCCGTATGTCCGGGTTTCCCCGTAGGGAATTTCATTCATCGCTCGCCAGACGCGCCGCCTGAATTCCGATCCTTCCGGCTGCAGGGGCAATTCGAAACGCCGAAGTTTCCCCGAAAAGTAGGCTTCCAGCTGGCGGACGGCTTCGCGCAGAAGCGGCGTGTCCTCGGAACACGGCACCTCTATCCAATCCAGGCGGACAAGCGCGCCGCCCCGCTCTTCGACGGCGAGAGTGCCCACGGGCGAGGAGAAAGAGCAGACCGGCATCGAGAGAGGATGAGAACCCGCGGACAATGCGTCAAGGCCAGGCGGCTGTCCGTCCGCGCGCGGCCCGGCGCCCGGAGCGGCGGTACTTGCCGGTCCTGCCTGAAATTTTTCGACCCGGCGGCCGAATGACCGTAGATTACGATGGCCGGCCCGGCGGCGAGCATGCCGCGTCCGCGTCCCTGTCACCCTCTGCACGATCGTTTGCATCGCATGAACGGCTATATCGATATCTACTGCGAGCGGACCGGGCCGGAGTTCTGGTCCGAACCGGTCAACGCCCTTACCAATCTTGCGTTCCTGATTGCCGCCGTGGCGCTCGTGCCGCTGCTGAGAGCGGAAAGGAGCGATATCCGGCCGACCGGATGGTTCTTCGCCGGCTTGATCGCGGCGATCGGGATCGGCAGCGGGCTGTTCCACACTTTTGCGCAACGCTGGTCGGCGCTTGCCGACGTCATTCCGATCGCGATCTTCATTCTCTCCTATACCTGGGTCGCCCTGCGCCGCTTTGCCGGCCTGCCGCGTTGGGCGTGCTGGCTGGGTCCGGCGGCGGTGCTCGGAATTGCGGCGGCGGTGCCGGTCCTGACAGGTTTCCGCGGGGGCTCCTACGTCGCGGCGCTGATCGCACTGATCGTCATCGGCGGCTGGCTTGCCGCGGTGCCTCGCCATCCCGGCGGCCGCGCACTGCTCGCAGCCGCCGCCCTGTTCGCGGTCTCGCTCGCCTTCCGGACGGCGGATCAGCCGTTCTGCGACGCGAATCCGCTGGGCACGCATTTCCTGTGGCACCTTCTGAACGCGGTTGTTCTCTATACGGTGACGCGCGCGATGATCCTTCACGGCCGCCCAGCCGCCACGGTTTGACCGGCAGCGGATCGGGCCCTAGTTGTTAGGAACCGCGCCGTCCGGCGCGATCTTCCTTTCGCCTTTCACGCCACCGGGATATGCAGATGAAAGACCTGTCCGACTTCGAGATCACCAAACGCTGGCCTGCCCGGCACCCCGACCGTATCCAGCTCTATTCGCTGCCGACGCCCAACGGCGTGAAGGCGTCGATCATGCTGGAGGAAACCGGCCTGCCCTACGAGGCGCACCTCGTTTCGTTCGGCAGCGACGACCAGATGACGCCGGAGTTCCTGTCGCTCAACCCCAACAACAAGATTCCCGCGATAATCGATCCGGACGGTCCGGGCGGCGCGCCGCTGCCGCTGTGGGAAAGCGGCGCGATCCTGATCTATCTGGCGGAAAAGACGGGCACGCTGATGCCGACCGATCCGGCTGCGCGCTACGAATGCCTGCAGTGGCTGATGTTCCAGAT
>JAYQUR010000391.1:0-3221 GCA_038148075.1 Alphaproteobacteria bacterium
GTCACAATACCGGATGCAATCGGCTGTATTGCCGCGGGAGGGAGAAAAGAAATGCCGGTAACGGACATCATTCATGTCAACATCAAGACGCTCGATCTCGACGCGACCGACCGGTTCTACACCGAGGTTCTCGGGATGACGTTCGCCAATCGTCCGCCGCTCGGAGTCCCCGGTTCCTGGTACGATTTCAAGGGAACCCAGGTACACGTCCTCGCCGGAGACGCTGCGCTGGACGCGGACGGCGGATATACGAGCGGCGGCGGCGCCGTCGATCATATCGCTGTCGCCGCGCAGGATTACGACGCCATGAGGGAAATCGTCCGCGCGCACGGGTGCGATTTTCGGGAAAACGATCTTCCCAATGCCGGGTTGTGGCAACTCTTCGTCAAGGATCCGAACGGCGTTACCTACGAACTCAACTTCGTCATATCCGAAGAGCCCGACGGCGCCGCCGGGCCGGATCCGGCGAACCGGTACGTACCTGGAAAATTCTAGCCCGGATAACTCCGGCCCGGAAAATTCCGGCAGCGGCGTGGGCGGTCGCCGCGCCGACCGCTTTCGCTCCGGAGAGGAAACCGCGCCTTCGTAGCGCCTGCATACCTAAGAGGAATACACAGTGACCGTAACCCGCGAAGACTTCATCGAGCGCGCCCGCGCGATGGTGCCGGCGATGCGCGAACGGGCGAGCCGGACGGAAGCCGAACGGCGCATCCCGGAGGAAACCCACCGGGAGTTCGTCGAGGCCGGCCTGTACCGGATGTTTCAGCCGAAACGGTTCGGGGGCCACGAGATGGACCTCGCGCTGATGGTCGATGTCGCGGCGGAACTCGGTCGCGGTTGCGGATCGAGCACCTGGAACCTGACCAACATCGCCGTTCAGAGCTGGATTCAGGGCATGCACAAGCCGGAGGTCCAGGAAGAAATCTGGGGGGACAATCCGGGCGCGCTGATCGCTTCGGCCTTCCCCGGCCAGGGATCGAGCGTCAAGCGGGTCGACGGCGGCATGGTGGTCGACGGGCTCTGGAGTTTCGGCAGCGGCGTGGACGTCGCCGACTGGAACAACATGCAGATATTCGTTCCGCAGGAAGCCGGGCCGCCCGAGCACTATTTCGGCCTGGTGCCCAGGTCGGACTTCGAAATCGTCGACGACTGGTTCGCCACCGGGCTCGCCGGCACCGGCAGCCGGTCGATAAAACTCTCCGAAGTCTTCATCCCTGAATACCGGCTTCAGTTCACGCCGAACATCAAGGGCGGCGACAGCCCCGGAAGTGCGATCAACCCGTCGACGCTTTACAAGCTTCCGGTCTTCAGCATCGGCCTGAAGCATTTCTCGGGTACCGCGCTCGGGATCGCGCGCGGCGGGATCGAACTTATCGAGCAGGACATGCTCGCACGCAGGACAGTCACCGGGGTAACGCTCGCCGAGCAACCCTCGGTGTGGCTGCGGATCGCGGAGTCCGGTGCCGAAGTGGATGCCGCCTGGGCGCTCCTGACGAAGGACTGCGCCGATGCGACGCGCATGCTCGATCGGGGAGTGAAGCCCTCCGTCGAGCAATGTCTGACCTGGCGGCGCAACGACGCCTACGCAGGGCGGCTTGCCGTAAGCGCGGTCGAACGCCTTTACAGCCTGACGGGCGGCCGCGGGCTGACTTCCGAAAATCCGTTTCAGCGGGTTTGGCGCGACGTGCACGCTGCGGTCCAGCAGATGCTTATGTCCTGGGACATGCATGCGACGAACTACGGCAAGGTACGCATGGGTCAGCCGTTCGCCGACCCACGCGTATGATGCCGGAATGCCGTCCCTTCCCCGGCGCGGAAACTCCTCTATATTCGGTTGACGATACAGAACGCAGGCGCGTCATGACGGATTATTGGCTGAACAAACTGATCTTCGAGTTGCAGGGGCCGGACGGCAAGGACCTGTGGACCAACCACCGGGCCGAAACCATCGACCGATACCCGGTGACGCCCGAAGTCAGGAAAGCCCTGATGGAAGACGACATCGGGACGCTGTTGCCGTTGGTGAACCCCTACCTCATGCGGTTCTACCTGCTGATTTCGGGCTTCGACGACGATGCCTCTATCGCCGAGCTCAGCCGGTACCAGACGGAAGAAGAAAGGAAGAAGGTCAATGGCTAAGGTCGTCGGCAGTTTCGCCGCGTCGCATGCGCCCAATATCGCGCGCGCCTGGAACGACTTGAAGGACGATACGCGGGAGTGGCTGAGCACGCGGTATGGCGAACTCGGCCGCCGGGTGAAGGCGCTCGAGCCCGACGTGCTCGTGGTCCACTCGAACGATCACTGGATCAACTTCTTCCTCGATAACATCCCGATGTTCCTCGTCGGCATCGGCGACGAGCACGACCCGCCGCCCGAACCGTTCATGAAAGGCCTGTTCCCGCAGGAGAACCTTCCCGGTCACGCGGGGCTGGGTCGCCATATTCTCGATTTCGCCGTAGGCCACGACTTCGACCCGTCCTATTCCCACCGCGTAAAGATCGACCATGGCATCGGCATTCCGCTGTGGCGGATGGGTTTCGAAGAAGTGCCGCCCATCGTTCCGGTGTTCGTCAATCTCGTCGAGAAGCCCTTCCCGACGCCGAAGCGCTGTCTCGCGTGGGGCCGCATGATCCGCGAAGCGATCGAGGCCTATCCCGAAGACATCCGGGTGGTCGTGATGGGCACCGGCGGGCTCAGCCATTCGATCGGCGAGACGACGATGGGCTGGATCGACGAGAAGTTCGATCGCGCCTGCATCGAGCTTTTCAAGAACGCGCCCGACGACGTCATCGCCGCCGAGCTCGACCGCATGCTGGTCGAGACGGGCAACGGCGGCGCCGAGCTTCGGTCCTGGTCGATCGCGCACGCGGTCGCGGGCGGCGAAGGCTTCGAGATGATCGACTACATCCCGATGCCGGAAACGCTGATCGGTTGCGGTCTCGCCGAATGGAAAATGGCAGCCTGAGAATAGTGTATCCGAGGGGCATCGACTTGCGCGCGAATGGCACTGCGTCAATGCGTTCGCTTGCCGTAACCCCGCGCAGGAACTAAGTTCCCGAACAATCACACAAGCGTCAGAAGAACGGAGATCCACCGATGGATATGACCGGCGAATACCGGATTCCCGCCCCCCGCGAAAAAGTCTGGGAGGCCCTGAACGACCCGGAAATCCTCGCGAAATGCATTCCGGGCTGCCAGGAGCTCAACAAGGATTCCGACAC
>JAYQUR010000392.1:0-3218 GCA_038148075.1 Alphaproteobacteria bacterium
TCCCCGTCCCGACGACCCGGACCACCCGCCCGTTGTCGCCGCGCACCCCCTTGCCGCGCATGTGGATCCAGACCCACGATCCGTCTTTTCGCCGCATCGGTTGCTCGAATGAGACATAGCTCGTTTCGTCGCGAAAATGCGCCCGGAACGCATCGTTCCGCTTGTCGCTGAAGTCGGGATGCGCCAGCAGCTTGGCGGTCTCGAGATTGCTGTCGAGTTCGTCGTCGCGATAGCCCAGCATTTCTTTCATGCGCGGCGAGAAAAAGAGCGATCCGGAATCGACGTCCCAGTCCCAGATTCCGTCCTGCGATCCCTCAATCGCCAGCACGTGCCTCTCCGCTTCGCTCTGGGCGGTGAAGCGAGACCCGATCGTCTGCTCCAGGGAATCCCGGTTTTTCGGCGTGGGAGGCGCGTGAACGGGGCTAGCCGACCGGTCCACGGCGTCCGGACGCTCGGAACCCGCCGCTACCCCGGTGTCGCGGTCGAACGGTCTTGCCTCTGGATGATTGCTGCCGGTCATACTCGGAATACGTACATGTCGCCTACCTGCCTCCATGATCGGCGGGGTGTTTAAATATTCCGTTAAGCGTATGATAGAAGCCGTTCTGCGGGCTTCCCCCGCCTGCCCAACCCGCCCAGAGACGAAATGGCATACGAATTCGACGCTTGGCCGCCGCCCGCCATACCGATTTCAGGATCGGACCGCCTGTTTCCGGTCCGGCGAATCTACGCCATCGGGCGGAACTATGCGGATCACGCAGCCGAAACGGGGCTTGGCGGCGCTGGCGGCAGCATTCCGGGAATTTCCCTCAAACCGCCGGACTCAATCATTACCGACGGCTCGACGCTTCCCTATCCGCCAGCCACCGAACAGCTCGAACCCGAGATCGAGATGGTCGCCGCCATCGGCAAGGCCGGAAGCGATATTCCCCCGGAATCCGCCCTGGATCACGTGTTCGGCTATGCGGTCGGATTCGACATGATCCGCCGCGACGTCCTCAGGGACTGCCTCGAAAACGAACATTCGTGGGATCTCTGCAAGAGCTTTCGGGGCGCATCGCCGGTGGGCGACATCGCGCCCGCGAGCGTCGTCGGGCATCCCGTCAGCGGCGAAATCTCGATAGAGGTTAACGGCGAGTTGCGCCAGAAGGGCGACCTGTCCCAACTCATCTGGTCGACAGCGGAAATCGTGTCCCGCCTGTCTCGCTACAGCACGGTGGAACCGGGGGACATCGTCTTTACGGGCACCCCGAAAGGCCCGTCCCCTGTGGTCCGCGGCGACATCCTGACGGGACGCATCAGCGGTATCGGAACCCTGTCGATCAGCGTTCGCTGAGCCGTTTCCTTCCCGCTCCCCGGCGTCGAAATATTTTACAATCTTCGTACCGGGCGCTCCCTGGATATTTATAACACATTGTTATACAACACAATTATCATTTGGCACGGTTCTTGCATAAGTTAACGCAACTGAAATTGTCGCCTCGATGAGAGGGCAGAACCATGAAGATCGAAATCATTCGCCCGGTACGCCACGCCCTGGTAACCGCCGCCGCCGGTCTCCTCATGATGTCGGCCATTCCGAGCTCCTCGAACGCCGCCGTCTTCAATTTCATCCTGCACGATCATCCCGATGGCTCGATGGCGCCGCCGGCCTACGGCCTTCGTCTGGACGGGCTGTTCGGCAACAACGCCGACGAATTCACCTTCAGCTTCGATCAGGCCGGCACCGGCATGACCCTCGCCTATGACGATACCGCCAACACCCTCAGAATTCAGGGCCGCGCCTTCGGCGGAAGCGATATCGGCTCGGGTTGGGATACAGCGAACTCGGGCTTCGTCGACATCGATTTCATTTACCAGGCCAACGTCGCCACCAACGGAAGCGGCACCTGGGGGACGGACACCGAGAATCTCGGCGTTGTCGTCACCGAAGACGCCCAGAACCTGACGCTGGGTGCCGGCACCTGGACCGGTCAGTCTGCAGGCGACGTCTTCACGATGGTCGACCAGGACAACGGAAATTTCTCCCTCAAGCTCAACAACTTCAGCGACCACCGCCTTGCCGGTCACGGCCTTACGGGGCCCGATACCTTCGTTGGCTGGGGCTGGCTCAACCACGCGGAAGGCGCAGGCGTACTTCCCACCCGCCACGTCTATGACAGCGACTGGCTGTTCACGGCCGAACTTCTGACTCCGACCTCCGAAGTTCCCGAGCCCGGCATGGGCCTTATTCTCGGCCTCGGTCTCGGTAGCCTCGTTCTCTTCCGTCGCCGCGCGTCGAGGAAGCTGGCGTAGGAACGCAGAAATTCCGCCGAATAAAAAACCCCGGCCTCGGCCGGGGTTGTTTTTATCTAAGCTTAAATTTCTCCGGTCACACTCCGCAGCCTGAACTTCGCGGAATGCCAACATGTTTGATGAAGCCGTGGTCGTATACGAAGGACGGGGCGTCACATCGCGCGTCCGGGCTCTGACGGCGCATTCGATAAGCATCCAGTCGATTATCGAGCCTCGCCCGGGCGAGACCGTAACGGTGTTTCTCGATGGCCTAGGACGGTTCGACTCCCGCGTGGACACGGTAAAGCCGCCGAGGATCGACCTGTCGTTCCTGACCGACACGCAGGAACGCTGGCGGCGGCTCCAGGATCTGCGAAAGCGGCTTGGCGTTTGACGAAGCTGAGGATTGCGCGGCGGCGTGCGTTGATACATTAATACCCGGATGAAAGATCCGGTGGCCTTTACGGGGTATGCGATCGTCGTCGTTTCGGCGATAGCATTCGCCGGCAACAATGCGTTTGCAGTTCTCGCCTACGAGGGCGGAGCAAGTCCTCTTACCCTCATAACCTACCGGATGATCTTCACGCTCGTCGTTCTCGGTGTCTTCATGCGGGTAATGGGAATCCCTCTCGGCCTGTCCGCGCGCGATCGCCGGTCGGCGATGTTGCTGGGGCTCCTGAACGGAACGATGGCGTTCTGCCTGATGTCCGCATTCGACAACGTCGAGATCGGGCTCGCCATCCTCGTCTTTTATCTTTACCCGGTCCTCACGGGTATCGGCGCCTGGCTCGCCGCCCAGGAGAAACTGGACAAGGGCATCGTCATCGGGCTCGTCGGCGGTTTTGCGGGCCTCGCGCTGGCCGTCGACGTAACGGGAGAGCGCGGGAACGCCATCGGTCTGGCGCTTGCCGCCGCCGCTTCGGTCCTGATGGCCGCGACTGCCC
>JAYQUR010000393.1:0-3217 GCA_038148075.1 Alphaproteobacteria bacterium
GTACCTCGCCCGTACCACTACCGATTACTACGCAGGCCGCCAGTATCATTGCGGCGTTCGATCCGTTTCCGGCTTTCATGGCATCCTTTCCCCCGCAACCGTGCGGTTATTATTTCGCGGACATGCTGTATCCGCTTCGAATTAGATGCCAGAAAGGTAAACAAGCCGTTAACCAAACGTAACGGAATGCCCGCTAACCCTCGAAATAACAAAGGGTTACGCGAGCAGCCATGGATGGCTCCCTACTTTGCCGAAAACTTTGCGGGAATACGGTCGTACTCGCCCGATCAGTCCGAAGCCGGCGGCACAGCGTTCGGATCCGGCGTCGGCGCCGACGACGAGCCGCCGCGAAGCAGATTCCTCAGAAATCTCGGCGCCAGGGCGGAAAGGGGATTCACCGACGTCTTCGGATCGTCGACCGGCCCGTTTACTTCGTAGGAAGCCGCGAAAATTCCGCCTCCCTTGTCGCCGTTAAGCAACGGGCCGACCAAAGGTATCTTTCCCAAAAGGCTGTTGATGGTGTACGCGGGCACGATCGTCCCGCGGATCTTGATCACGTCCTGCTTGAGATCGACCGTCCCTTCCGCCGTTATCCCAAGTTCGGAACCGACGGCGCGCATGTCGGCGATCGTCGCAAGACCGTCGCCGAACCGGAACGGAACGACCATTCGGTCGAATGCTATTCCCTGCTTTCCGCTGACGACGTCTCCGATGCCCGTCAGCGAGGAAAGCGTCAGAATGCGCGCGAAAGTCGGCGCGCTGGCAATCCTGAATGCGGTCATTTCGGCGGCGCCATTCCAGGGCGTCTCGGGGCCGGGCCGTATCGCCCGTGCCTCGAGTTCGCCGCCGACGATCGCATCGCTTATTCGGAGCGATCTGACGAAATTGCCGGCGTCGGGCGTATAGAGCGACATTGCATCGCCGGCACTGCCCGATTCCATCTTGAAATCGGTCACCTTCGCCGTGCCGGGCATCTGGACATTGATCCGTATATCGCGCCACCGGTCGGCGTCGCGCCGAAGCGATATCCGCCCATTGGTTGCATGCGGCCCGTCGTTGATTCGGATCTGGTCGAACCGGGCATCGAGCCGGAAGGCGGGCAACGGGGGCGGATCGCCGGTTTCCGTCAGCTTGGCGATGAACGGACGCGCGTCGAAAATCTCGCCGTCGACGTCTATCGACCAGCCTCCGGCGGCCGGGCGCGCCGCCTTGATCGAGAAACTGTTTTCCCCGAGCCGGAAACGGTCGAACTGAAGGGACGTTACGGACTCCCCGTCGGCCGCGAAAACGGCCGATCCCGACGCCGCAAACCCCTCGGATTCGATCTTCACGGAATCCAGCGCCTGCAGCCGCTCGTCCCGGAAACTGGCGGAAACCTCGGCCGTTGCCGCAATCCCGCCCGGCTTTATCCAGTTGAAACCCGGAACTGTCAGCGACGCCGCTTCGAGATTCATGCTGGCGGCAAGCGAGCGGCCGCCGCCGCGCCCGTCGCGAACGACGATCCGCGCCGGCACCGGCCCGTTCAGTATATCGGGAAACTCGATCCCGAACTTGCCGCGGAGCTTCGCATCCAGCACGAGGCCGAGAGACAGTTCCCGGCGCAGCGCCGACGCTTCGCCGAAAATCTCGTTCCAGATGAAGCGCACGGGCGTCCCGAGGAAACGGGCGGATCCCTCCGCCTTCATCGACCCGTTGTCGACGGAGAGCTTCACCGTGCCGCCGTCGATTTCCTCCCCCGCAACCACGGTCGGCAACGTCAGGCCCTCTATCATGGACGAGGCGTTAACGGCGATATCGGCACCGCTCAAACCGTCGAGAAGCGGCAACGTCACCTTCAGGCGCGTGGACTGGCTGCCTGCCGTACCGTCCGGCGCAAGCCCGACATTCGACAGGAGATCGAGCCGCGGGTGCGCGATCAGTTCGAGCGCTTCGCGGACGGGCCCACGAACCACCGTCGTCACGGACAGCCATTCCTTCTCCGCGCCGATATCCCAGATATTGACTGCCCCGTCGGTCAGTACGAGAGCGCCCACCCGTCCGGACCGGACTGCAAAATCGAAGCGCCGCATACTGAAGGTCGCCGTCGCGTTCGCCTCGGTAATCGGCGGAAGCGGCGCGAGGTATCGCACCGTCGCTCCGTCGACTGAGAAGCGGCCGCCCAGCGAATCCACCTCGAAGGCACCCGCCTTTTCGCCTTCGAGGTCGATATGGGCGGTAATGTTGGCGATCGCATCGCGCACCTCTCCTCCCCGTATGTTGGCGAGGACCCACTCCCTGCCGCCGGCGACGGCATTTTCGGGCCAGTATCTTTCGAGGCTGTCGACCTTCAGCCGATCGACGCTGAGCGACGCTACCACCGCCGCGAGCGGACCCGCGCGCGTAACGGTTCCGGTGAAGCTCGCATTGCCGCCGTCGAGCCGCACCCTACCCGACGTAAGAGTCAGCTGATCCGGCGCCCGCGACAGTTTTCCGGCGAACTCGGCGCCGCCTATCGCGATGGGCTCGAGACCGACCCCCTCGAGGGCGATGGTCCCGCTTCCGGCGGTCAGGCTGAACGTTCCGTCCAGCAGGTTACCTTCGATATCGGTCGTCGCCGCCAGCGAGCCGCGCATCGGCACGTTCGCCGCCCTGGCAGCCGCCAGCTGGGGAAACTCGCCGGCGACGAGCGCCGGATTTACCCCGGAAAAACGAAGCTTGATGTCGAGCCGGCCCTGATCCTTCAGGAAACGAACCGACGCGTTCACTTCGGGTTCGCCCGGAAGCGACGGTTCGATATCCGTCACCGCGAGAAGCCCGTCGGGGCGTCGCGTAAGCGAAATGTCGGCGTGCCGCGCTCCCCAGGTGACGTTCATCTTCCGGTCGTAAACCCGGAGCGCTCCGTCCAGGACGCGTATCCGGTTCAGAAACCGAAATCGGCTATCCGGTCGTGCCGGGCCGGACAGGCTGTCGATCAGCGGCCACAGGGAGTTCTCCTGCGGCGAGTCCACGGCGTCGGCACCCGGTTCGGGAACCGCGCCGAAGCCGAGGCGAATATCTCCGGTCTCCGCGCGCACCAGGAGAATGCGCGGCCGGATGATCTCGAGACTCGTCGGCGCGACCACGCCCTCGAGAAGCGCCCGGAAGCTGAGGCTGAGGGAAACCTCGCGAATTCGCGCGAGGCGCGCGCCGTCGGCGTCGCTGAAGTCGAGCCCCTCCGCCCGAAGAGCGAGCGCCCGCG
>JAYQUR010000394.1:0-3215 GCA_038148075.1 Alphaproteobacteria bacterium
GGAATATATGTCGTACGCGCGTTCACCCCGGTTGGTCTGTTCCACGACCATGGGAACAAGGGCGTTCATGCGGGGGTCGTTGCCGAGGGTCATTCGTTTTCCAACCTTGCTGTGACGGGCCCCTGCGGGACCGCGCCGGTTACGTAATCGGATTCCTCATCCGCGGGCGTCTCTGCCGGCGTTACCTTATTTCGCCTTCTTCTTGCCCTTCGCCTTCTTTTTCTTGGCTTTCTTGGCCTTTTTCGCCTCCGAGCCCGCCTCGTCGCCGTCCGGATCGGCGAGCAGTTCCTCGCTAGTGACGCTCCGTTCCGTCACTTTCGCCAGCTCGATAATGTAGTCGACGACCTTCTCCTCGAAGATCGGCGCCTGCAGTTCCTGCATCGCCTGCGGGTTCTGCTGATAGAACTGCATCACCTGCGCCTCCTGCCCGGGGAAACGGCGGGCCTGTTCGGCCATCGCCCGGTTCAGGTCGTCCTGATTGACGGTCAGATCGTTCTGGCGGCCCGTCTCCGACAGCAGGAGGCCGAGCCGGATGCGGCGCGCCGCAATCTCGCGATACCGGTCGCGCAGCTCGTCGTCGGAGAGCCCCTTGTCGTCCTCGTCGAGCTGGTCCTTTTCCTTGGCTTCCTCGACCTGCTTCCAGATCGTCTCGAACTCGCCGTCGAGAAGACCCGGCGGTACGTCGAAGTCGGTCATCTCGGCAAGCTTGTCGAGAAGCGTGCGCTTGAGGCGGCCCTTCGATATCTGCTCGTATTCGGAGCCGATCTGCTCGCGGATCATGCCCTTCAGGCTATCGAGAGTCTCGGCCCCCATGTTCTTGGCGAACTCGTCGTCGATCACCGAAGCCGCCGCGGTCTGCACTTCCTTCACGTCGACGTCGAAAACCGCCGCCTTGCCGGCGAGGGTTTCGGCCGGGTAATCGTCCGGAAAGCTGACGTTGACCGCCCGGCTCTCGCCCGCCTTGATGCCGACGAGCTGATCCTCGAAACCGGGGATGAACCGTCCGCTGCCGAGCTCGAGCTCCATGCCCTCGGCGCTGCCGCCGTCGAACGCCTCGCCGTCGATCTTGCCGACGAAGTCCATGACCACCTGGTCGCCCTCGGCCGCCGCACGGCCTTCTTCGGCAACGAAATTCTTCTGCTGGTCCGCAATCCGCTGGATCGCCTGGTCGACGTCCTCGTCGGGAACCGCAACCACCAGACGTTCAAGCTCGAGCTTGCCGAAATCGGGCTGCTCGATGTCGGGAATGACGTCGACCGTCATCTTGTATTCGAGATCGGCGCCGTCCTCGAACGTCACGAGATCGATCTGCGGCTCCATCGCCGGGCGCAGGTCGTTGTCGGCGATCGCGCGCTGGATCGTGTCCTGAATGGTCTGTTCCAGAATTTCGCCGCGGACGGCCTCGCCGTAGCGCTTCCGCAGAATCGCCACCGGCACCTTGCCGGGTCGGAAACCGGGGACGTTCACGCTCTGGCCGACTTCCGTCAGCCGCGCGACCAGCCGGGTTTCGATATCGTCCTTCGGCACGACGATTGTGAATTCGCGCCGAAGACCCTCGTTACTGGTTTCTGTGACCTGCATTTATCTCTCTTTCACCGTCCTGACGACGCCTCGCACCGGTCGTACCTGAAAACGGAATGGCGGGCCGGAAGTCTGGTGCGGGCGAAGGGACTCGAACCCCCACGGCTTTCGCCACAGGTACCTAAAACCTGCGTGTCTACCAATTTCACCACGCCCGCAGATCGGGCCACACACCTAACCGCCGTGCCTGAATCCGTCAACCAATGCGCACGGTGCGCGGGGTCTACATCAATCGGCGCGTCGGAGCAATGGTCTCGTAGGCGGAAATCTGCGCCTTGTCAGCCCAGTAGACGCTTCACGCATGCCCGGGCGGCAGCGTCGAGGATGGCGTCGGTATCGATGCCGTAATGCCGATAAAGGTCCTGCAGATCGCCCGACTGGCCGAACGCATCCACGCCCAGCGGATAGATCCGGTGGCCTGCGACGGAGCCCAGCCAGCCGAGTGTCGCCGAATGAGCGTCGCAGACGGTCACCAGTGCCGTGTCGGGCGCGAAGTCGGCGAACAGGCTCTCGATATGCGCCGTCCCACCCGCGCCCGTCCGACGGGCCTTGCGCGTGGCGATCCAGTCCGCATGAAGCCGGTCGGCGGACGTGACCGCCAGAAGGCCCGCCCCCGGTACATCCTCGAGAATGTCCTCGTAGGCCGACAACGCCTCCGGCGCGATCGCCCCCATGTAGGCGACCACCAGTTCCGTCCCCGGCTCGGGCCGGCGCAGCCAGTAGGCGCCGGCCGTGATATCGGCGCGGAGCGCGTCGGTCATCTCGCGCCCGGGCTGTTCGAGAACGCGGGTCGACAGGCGCAGGCTCACCGAGCCGCCGTCGTCGGCCTGCATGTATTCGAATCCCCAGCGCATGATCTCTGCCAGTTCGTCGACATAGGCCGGCTCGAAGGCCGCCATGCCGGGCTGCGCCATGGTAATCATCGGCGTCTCGGAGGACTGGTGCGCGCCGCCTTCCGGCGCCAGCGTGATGCCCGAAGGCGTCGCCACCAGCATGTAGCGCGAATCCTGGTAGCAGCCGTAATGCATCGCATCGAGACCGCGCCGGATGAACGGATCGTAGACCGTGCCGATCGGCAGCAGACGCGCGCCGAACATGCTGCCGGCCAGGCCAAGGGCCGAAAGCTGCAAAAACAGGTTGGTCTCGGCAATGCCGAGTTCGATGTGCTGGCCGGCCGGCGACATCTGCCATTTCTGTGCCGAGACCACGCTTTCCTGCGCGAACGTATCGGCGCTCTCTGACCGGCTGAAGATGCCGCGCCGATTGACCCAGGGGCCGAGGTTGGTTGAGACCGTTACGTCCGGCGACGTCGTGACGATCCGCTCGGCGAGCGCGCTGTCGCCCTGCGCGAGATCGTTCAGGATCCGGCCGAAACCGTCCTGCGTCGACATTCGGTCCCGGCTCGGCACCGCCAGTTTCGGAACTGCGATCGCAGGCGTCGCATAGCGCCGCGGATACTCCTGCGCGAACGGGACCGATTCCAGAAAGGCTTCCAGCGTCTCGCCGTCGATATCGAGCCCCGCGAACCGTTCCCATTCCTCGCCTTCGCGAATGCCCATCTCGTCGCGGAAGGCGATCATCTGCTCGGGGTTCATAAGTCCGGCATGATTGTCCTTGTGCCCCGCGAACGGCAG
>JAYQUR010000395.1:0-3207 GCA_038148075.1 Alphaproteobacteria bacterium
GCCGGTGATCGCGCTGGTCGTTCTTTGCATCATCGCAACGCTGCTCTCTTCCCGATTTCTGTCCCCGATCAACATAAACAACGTCCTGATGCAGGGCGCCGTGATGACGGTGATCGCCATCGGCATGACCTACGTCATCATCTGCGGCGGTTTCGATCTGTCCGTGGGCTCGGTGGTGGCGCTGTCGGGGTGCATCACGGCGATGGTGATGCTCGAGTTCGGCATCGTCGCCGGCGTGATCGCCGGCGTTGCCGTGGGCGCCGGGGTCGGATTGCTGAACGGCCTGATCGTCACCAAGCTCGACGTGAATCCATTCATCGCGACCCTGGGAACGATGGTCATGTTCCGCGGCGCGACCTTCCTGATTACCGGCGGGCGGCCGGTCGTCGGCGACGAGGGGCTGCCGCAACTCTTCCTCGGCTTTGCGACCGAACGCATCTTGGGGATTCCGTATCTCGTCCTGTTCCCGATTCTGATCTTCGTGATCTTTCACTGGATTCTGCATCGCACGGCCTACGGCATCCGCATCTTCGCGACCGGCGGAAATACCGAGGCGGCGTTTCTCGCCGGAATCAACGTCGTAAAGGTTCGCACGTCGGCCTATGTCTGGTGCGGGACTCTGGCCGGCGTCGGCGGAGTCATGCTGTGCGCGCGCCTGCAATCGGGTCAGCCGACGGCGGGCGTGTTCTACGAACTGACGGCGATCGCCGCGGTCGTACTCGGCGGTGCGTCGCTGTTCGGCGGCGAGGGCAAGCTCTACAAGTCGGTCGTCGGCGTGTTCATCATGGTCGTGCTCGCCAACGCCCTCAATCTCGCGAACGTTCATTCCTATTGGCAGCAGGTCGCGGTCGGCGTCGTCATCGTCGCCGCGGCCGCTGCAGACAGGTTGCGGCACCGTTAGACGGTAGCGCCGTCACGGCGCCGTGTTAGACTTCGACTGCCAAAGGGACGTCATACAGGGGAGACGACAATGAAACGCTTACTGACGACGACAGCGGCGGCGGTGCTGCTTGCCGCGACCGCCTTCACCGGCGCAAAGGCCGGCAATATCGGTGTCGCGCTCGCATCCGATACGAACCCGTTCTACATCGCGATGCTCAAGGGCATGGAAGCCCGCGCCAAGCAGCTCGGTCACACGATCTCGGTGGTGAACGCCGAGGAAGACATCGCCAAGCAGCTCAACGGCATCAACGATCTGATCGCCAAGAAGGTCGACGGCATCCTGATTTCGCCGATCGACGCGCGTGCGCTGTGCTCCGCCTACACGAACGCGAAGAACGCCGGCATCCCGATGATGTCGATCGCGCGCGGCTCGGCCTGCAAGGACCAGCTGCTCCACATCTCCGTCGACGAGATCAAGATCGGCGGCGAGATCGCCGCGTGGACGGCGAAGAAGATCGGCGGCAAGGGCAAGGTCGCCGTGCTGGCGGGACCGGCTGGCGCGCAGGCCTTCATCAATTTCGCCAAGGGCTATACCGACGAGATGGCGAAGCATAAGGACATCAAGATCGTGTTCCGGCACGAGATGCTGCTGACCCGCGAGAACGGCCTCAAATACGCGGAGGACGCGCTCGTCGCGCATCCCGACCTGAAGGCGATCTACGGCGCCAACGACGAGATCGGCATGGGCGCGGCCCAGGCCGTCGTCGCGTCGGGCATGAAGGGCAAGGTCGTCGTGACGGGCATGAACGGCATCCCGCCGGCACGTTTTGCGGTCAAGCGTGGCGACATGGGCCTCACGGTGGCGCTCAATCCCGTCGCCTGGGGCCAGCTCGGCGTCAACACCATGGACGCCCAGCTCAAGGGCAAGAAGTTCGACAAGAAAGTCTATATCGGCCACGTGCTGGTCGACAGCTCCAATGTCGACAAGTTCCTGCCCAAGAAGAAGTAACGACGTATCGACGAGACCGGGGCGCTGCCGTTGCGGCGCCCCGGTCAAATCCAAGGAGCGCACCGATGGATGACGGAGCCCCCCGCGCCGATGCGGGCCTGATCGCCGACCTCGAGACGGGCGATATCCATCCCCTCTGGGATCGGTACAAGAAAATCACGCCGATTACGCCGGCGGCGGACGATCCGCCGTTCGTCTGGCGCTGGAGGGACATCGATCCGTTCACGGGGCGCGCCGCCGCAGAAGTCGCCATGGAAGATGCTGAGCGCCGCGCGCTGATCATGGCGCATCCGGCGTTCGGCGGAAAAACCCAGACGACGCATAACCTGTTGTCAGCCTTTACCGTGCTGAACCCGGGCGACAAGGCGCTCCCGCACCGTCACACGGCAGCCGCGATCCGGTTCTCGACCCGCGCCGAGGGCGCAGTGACGATCGTCAATGGCCGGCGCTGCGAAATGAAACCCGGCGATCTCGTGCTTACGCCGCCCTGGTGCTGGCACGGCCACATCAACGAATCCGACGGGGTGACGGTCTGGTTCGACGCGGCCAACATCCCGCTGATCAACGACCTCGACGTGAATTTCTTCGATCCGGGCAACCGCGAGGGCGGCGGCGACAATGCATTCTGGGAGGTCGACGAGGGCGACGAAGCGATCTGGAAAAGCGCCGGTCTCGTTTCCGAGAACCACGGTCATTCCGGCGAAATCTCGCCCAAGTACCGCTATCCCGGCGAGGACACGCGCCGCATGCTGTCGGAAATGCCGGCGGGCGCGGACGGTGCGCGCAGACTGCGCTACGTCAATCCGCTGACCGGCGGGTCGGTGATGCCGACGCTCGACTGCTACGCCATGCGTCTTTCAAAGGGAGCAGCCACGCAGCCGCGCCGGGCGACGTGGAATACGATCTGCCACGTCGTGGCGGGCGAGGGCCGTTCGACGGTGGGCGAGGAGACGATAGACTGGGGACCGGAAGACACGTTCACGGTGCCGCACTGGACATGGGCGACGCACGAGGAGACCTCGGCCGAAGCCGACCTTTTCATCGTCACGGATCGGGAAGTCCACGCACGGCTCGACGTTGCGCGGGAGGAGTTGGGCTGAGCGCTATTCCGCCGCCGCCTTGGGCGGCTCGGCGAGCGCCGCCATCGCCTTGTCGAGCGCATCGCCTTCGGGATCCGCAAGCGCCGCATCGTAGGCGCGTTTGACGGCATCCGCCCCCCAGGCAGGATCCTTCTCGCCCTTGGATGCCGGTATGGCGATTTCCGACATGACGCGGTCGAAATTCGCGACGCCGTGGCGGTGCGTATCCGAATAGCC
>JAYQUR010000396.1:0-3177 GCA_038148075.1 Alphaproteobacteria bacterium
CAGAAATCCTCGCCGAACTGCGCGTGGAAGCGCTCCTCCGGCATGGTCATGCGCGCGAGATTGCGGAGCGGATGGAACGTGCAGTGGACGAGGTCCTCGACCTGCAGTATCTCGGCAAGGTCGCCGACCGCCTTGATGACGCAGAACTCGACCCAGGATTCCATCACGTAGTCGAAGATGCTCAGCGGCCGCTTGTCGCTGGTCTGCGGAAGCATGTCGCTCTCGGGAATCCCGATCTGGACGCCGAGCTCGAAGAAGCGCACGTGATGGCCGTATTCTTCCATCGCGACGCGGCAGGTCAGCCACTTCGCGTACGGCGTCGGCGCAAGGCCGATAGCGGGCTCGTCGAACACCTGCGATCCGTACAGTTCGTTGATTGCGTGGCTGAGGACGATCTTGCGGATCGCGGTGCGGAATTCCTCCGGCTGCTCGGCGAATTCCTCGGGGGTCTTTACGTCGGGTCTGTGCGGGTCGGTCATGTGTCTCTCCCTGGTGCCGGAACCGGTCCTGTTCAGACCGCCGGATCGTGGCTGAAAAGCTCCAGATCGGTCTGCATGTTGGCGAAGTGGGGCCGGAACCTGCCGTTCACGAGGTCCGTCAGCCCGTCGAGCGTCCAGTCGCTGCCGTCGGCAACCGCGGTCTCGGCGGGACGCGCCTGCGAAAAGATCATCGCCTCTCTTCCACGGACGCCGAATAGCTGGCCGGTGACGTCCCGGGCCGCTTCGCTGCACAGCCACGCGACCATCGTCGCGACCGGCTCCGGCGGGATGGTGAGCGCCTTTTCCTTGTATGCCGCCTGTTCGTCGTTGGCGGGCTGGATGATTTCGGTGACGCGCGAGCGCGCGAACGGCGCCACCGCATTCGACGTTACGCCGGTGCGCGCCATGTCGAGCGCGGCAATGCGCATCAGCGAGATCATTCCGCCCTTGGCTGCCGCATAGGGCGCCTGGCCGTAATTGCCAATGATCCCCGCCGTCGACACGATGTTGACGATGCGGCCCCAGCCGTATCTATCGCCGCCGCCGCGTCCGGCCTTTGCCTGTTCGCGCATGACGGGCGTCGCCGCGGCGATGAGATAGTAGGGTCCCGACAGGTTGTTTCGAATGACTGCGTTCCAGTCGTCAGGGCTTCCCTTGAAGACGAAGGAATCGCGCAGGATCGCGGCGTTGTTGACCACGATGTCGACGCCGCCGAAGGTGTCCATGGCAAGCTCCACCGCCTGTTTGGCGGCCTCGGGTAAGCCCATGTCGCCGGTATAGGGGATGGCCGCGTCTCCGAGCGATCCCGCGAAGGCCTGAGCGACCGACGGGTCCGGGTCGTTGCCCGCGATGTCGACCCCGCTGTCGGCGACCACCACCGAGCCGCCTTCCGCCGCAAGGCGGCCGCTGATAGCCGCTCCGATGCCGCGGGCGCCGCCGGTGACGATGGCGACGCGTCCGTCGAGGGCTTTGTCGTCCGGCATCATCGATTCTCCAGTTGGGATTTCTCAGCCTCGGTATAGAACGCATCGGCGTGAATGTCTTCCGGCCGAATGCCGCACCCTTTCAGCAGTGCGGAAGCCGCTTCGACCATCGGCGGCGGGCCCGCGAGATAGGCCTTCATGCCGTCGGCATCCGCAACGTCGGCGGTGACAGCCTCGTGCAGCATGCCCGTCCGGTGCGTTGCGTCTCCCGACGGTTCGGACAGGACGGGAACGAACGTCAGGTTCGGGTGCGCTGCCGCCATCGCCTCGAAATGATCCTTCAGATAGAGATCCCGCTCGTCGCGGACGCCGAAATAGAGGCGGATGTCCTGGTCCATGCCCGCCGCCAGCGCCTGCTCGACGATCGACTTGATCGGCGCGAGGCCGGAGCCGCCGGCGAGCGCGAGGATCGGCCCCCGGTGGCTCTCGCGCAGCCACGACGACCCGTACGGCCCTTCGACGCGCACCTCGTCGCCGGGCGCCAATGTGTCGAACGCGAATCCGCTGACCGCGCCGTCCGGCACGCGGCGGATGTGGAATTCGAGCCCCGGCCGGTCCGGCCGGTTCGCCATCGAGTAGTCGCGTGCAGGCTGGCCTGCGAACGTGACCTCCGCGTACTGGCCGGCCGAGAAGGTGAACGGCCCGCCCGAGACGATGTCGAGGCGGACGCGCACGATATCGTGGGTCATCTCTTCCTTTTCGGCGACCTTGCACGTCATGCGCCGGATCGGATGCGCGACCGTCTCGCCTTCGTCGAGCCAGCCGATCTCGATATCCTCCCATGGCACCGCGCGGCAGGCGAGGACGAGCCCGTTCGCCCGTTCCTCCTGGGTCAGCGCGTATTCCGAATGCGGCGAAAGATCGACGTCGCCGCTATAGAGCCGCGACTTGCAGGCGCCGCAATTGCCCGACCGGCAGCCGTGCGGGTAGGGCACGCCCTGGGCCAGCGCCGCCTCCAGCACGGTCTGGCCCATCTCGACCTCGATGGGTGTCTCAAACTGGCGAATGGTGACCGAATAGCCCATCGGCAGGGATCACACGTCCTCGAAATCGTCCTTGGTCAGGATCGAGATCAGCTTGATGCCGTCGGCGGCGAAGGCTTCCTCGGCGCCGGCGAGCCGGTCGACGACGGTGACGACCACCGGCACGGTGCAGTTGCCTTCGCGTTTCGCGGCCTCGATTGCCTGCTTGGCGGAGCCGCCGGTCGTCGTCACGTCCTCGACGATCAGCGCCTTGCCGCCCGCGACCATGTTGCCCTCTACCTGTTTCTCGGTGCCGCGTTCCTTTATCTCCTTGCGGACGAGGAAGCCCGGAAGCGGGCGCTTCGAGCCGGCCGAAGCCTGTGCGACCGCCGCGACGATGGGCACAGCGCCGACCGCCATGCCGCCGACGCAATCGAGATCCTCGTTCTCGACGGCTTCCAGAATCAGCTCGGCGACCAGCCGCGCCCCGTCCGGGTCCATCACGGTCGGCTTCATGTCGAAGTAGAATCCGCTCGACTGGCCCGAGGCGAGTTTGAAGTTGCCGCCGCGCGAGAAGGATTTGGCGGCGATGATGTCGCGGAGTTGCTGCTTGCGTGCGTCCATGGGTCGTCCCGGTAGTTTTTTCAACGCCCCAATATAGCACCGCCGGCTCCCCGAATCGGGGGCCGGCGGATGTTTTTAACGGCGCCGGCCCTCTCCCCCTCCCGGCCGCCCGACGCCAGTATTCTCATG
>JAYQUR010000397.1:0-3157 GCA_038148075.1 Alphaproteobacteria bacterium
ACTCGGCGAACTGTCGATGGCAGTTACCGACGACGTCCAGATTTCGCGCGAAAAAAATTTCGTGTGGGTGAAACCCGTCAACGACTCCAAGCGGTCGCGGACGATGTGGGGCACGACCCGAAGCCTGCTGGACAACCTCGTCGTGGGCGTGTCGGCGGGCTTCGAGAAGAAGCTCGAGATCACGGGCGTCGGTTATCGTGCCGCGCTACAGGGAAAGGACCTTGTGCTCCAGCTTGGGCATAGCCACGAGATTCGGTATCCGGTTCCCGAGGGCATCAAGATCGACGTTCCGAGCCAGGTCGAAATTCTCGTCTCCGGACGCGACCGCCAGCAGGTCGGGCAGGTAGCCGCGGAAATTCGCGGTTTCCGCAAGCCGGAACCGTACAAGGGCAAGGGCGTCCGGTACGCGGACGAGTACATCATCCGCAAGGAAGGCAAGAAGAAGTAGCCATGGCCAATTCAAGCGCATTGGAAAAGCGGCGCCGGCTCCGCATCCGCCGGCAGCTCAAACGGGCTGCCAACGGCCGTCCGCGCCTGTCGGTATTCCGCTCTAACAAGAACATCTACGCCCAGGTCATCGACGACCTCAGCGGCAAGACCGTCGCGTCCGCCTCGAGCCTCGAAAAGGACGTTACCGGCGCCGCCAACAAGGACACCGCCGCGGTGGTCGGCAAGCTCATTGCCGAGCGCGCCGTCCAGCAGGGCGTGAAAGAGGTCATCTTCGACCGCGGACCCTATCTTTACCACGGCCGCGTGAAGGCGCTGGCCGATGCCGCCCGCGAAGGCGGGCTGGCCTTCTAGGAGAGTGACGCATGGCACGTAACCCCAGGCGCGATCGCGACCGGAACCGCGAGGAGAAAGATGAGCATAGCGATATCGTCGATCGCCTCGTCAGCATCAATCGCGTAGCGAAGGTGGTGAAGGGCGGACGACGTTTCGGTTTCGCTGCGCTCGTCGTCGTCGGCGACCAGAAGGGCCGCGTCGGTTTCGGTTCCGGCAAGGCGCGCGAAGTTCCCGAAGCGATCCGCAAGGGCACGGAAAAGGCCAAGCGGAACATGATCCGTGTTCCGCTGCGCGAGGGACGGACGCTGCATCACGACGTGAAGGGCCACTACGGTGCGGGTCACGTCATCCTGCGGGCCGCGCCGCCCGGCACCGGCATCATCGCCGGCGGCCCGATGCGCGCGATCTTCGAAACGCTCGGCATCCAGGACATCGTGGCGAAGTCGACGGGTACCCAGAACCCGCACAACATGATCAAGGCTACCTTCGATGCGCTGCAGGAGTTGCAGTCGCCGCGCATGGTTGCGATGCGTCGCAGCCGGAAGGTTTCGGACATCCTCGGACGGCGTGACGAGGAACAGGCGGTAGAGGCCTAGACCAGATGGCAGACGACAAGAAAAGGATCCGGGTTACCCAGACGGGGAGCCCGATCGGCCGTCCCGGCGATCAGCGCGCGACGCTGGTCGGCCTGGGTTTGAACAAGATGCACCGTACGCGCGAGCTGGAAGATACGCCGGCCGTGCGCGGTATGATCGAAAAAGTGAAGCACCTCGTCCGAATCGAAGAATAGGACGGACGGGAGCGGCGCGCCAAGCGCCGCATCAGGAGTTGGATCCATGCGACTGAATGAAATTTCCGATAATCCGAAGGCACGCAAGGGGCGCAAACGTCTCGGCCGCGGCATCGGTTCGGGCACCGGCAAGACCGCAGCGCGCGGCCACAAGGGCCAGAAATCGCGTAGCGGCGTTTCGCTGCTGGGTTTCGAAGGCGGCCAGATGCCGCTGTACCGGCGCTTGCCAAAGGGCGGCTTCAAGAATCCGTTCCGCAAGTCCTATCGCGTGGTCAATATCGGCCGTCTGCAGCGGGCCGTGGACGACGGGAAGATCGACGCAGGCAAGCCGGTTACCGAGCAGGCGATCGTCGAGGCCGGAATCATCAAAACTGCGCGAGATGGCGTTCGCCTCCTTGCAAAGGGCGAACTGAACGCCAAGCTTACGGTACAGGTTTCGGGCGCGTCCAAGGCTGCCATCGCGGCGGTCGAAAAGGCGGGCGGTAGCGTCAGCGTTGCCGCGCCGGCGCCCGCAGCGCCTGCCGCGGAAACGGATTCCTGACGGAACGCCGGTCCGGCAGGGAAACAGAGCCAGGATTTAGTTAATGGCGTCAGCCGCCGAACAACTCGCCTCGCAGATCAATTTCTCGAACTTTGCGAAGGCGACCGAGCTCAAGAAGCGCATCTGGTTTACGCTGGGTGCGCTCATCGTCTATAGGCTCGGCACCTGGATTCCGCTGCCCGGCATCGATCCGACGATCCTGCAGGATATCTTTCGCCAGCAGGCGGGCGGCATCCTCGGCATGTTCGACATGTTTGCGGGCGGCGCGTTCGGCCGCATGACGATTTTCGCTCTCAACATCATGCCGTACATCTCGGCCGCGATCATCATGCAGCTCCTGCAGGCGATCCACCCGTACTTCGAGGCGCTCAAGAAGGAGGGCGAAGCCGGCCGAAAGAAGCTCAACCAGTACACCCGTTACGGTACGGTCTTTCTGGCGGCGCTTCAGGCCTACGGCATTTCGGTCGGGCTCGAGGGCATGACTGGATCCCAAGGGGCGGCGGTTCACGACCCGGGCATGTTCTTCCGGGCGACGACCGTCATCACGCTCGTCGGCGGCACGATCTTCCTGATGTGGCTCGGCGAGCAGATTACCGCGCGCGGGGTCGGTAACGGCATCTCGCTGATCATCTTCGCCGGCATCGTAGCGAACCTGCCGGCATCGCTCGCCGGTACCCTCGAAATGGGCCGCACCGGCGTCCTGTCGCCGCTGGTAATTATCCTGCTGCTGATCCTCGCGGTGGCGGTCATCACCTTCATCGTGTTTGTCGAGCGCGCCCAGCGACGGGTGATCGTGCAATATCCGAAACGCCAGCAGGGCAACAAGATGTTCGGCGGCGAAAGCTCGCACATTCCGCTGAAGGTCAACACGGCGGGCGTCATACCGCCGATCTTCGCCAGTTCGCTCCTGCTGCTGCCGATCACCGTGGCGAATTTTTCGGCGACGGGCGGCCCCGGCTGGCTGGCGGACGTCACCGCCTACCTCGGCCACGGCCAACCCGCGTATCTGCTGATTTATTCCGCAATGATCGTCTTCTTTGCGT
>JAYQUR010000398.1:0-3139 GCA_038148075.1 Alphaproteobacteria bacterium
GGCGTATCCGAGAGAAAATATCCGGGTGTGAAAACGCCCCGTCAGGCCGGTGCCGTCGACATTCGGAACGAAAGTGAAGGCTCCGTATGACGGATGCTCGTAGGTCCCCGAGAACCGCGCGAGCGGTATGTCGAGGGGGGACGGCGGCGGCGGGTCGGGCTTCGGTTCCGGCGGCGGCCGGCCGTTGCCGAACGCGGCCACCCAGTCGACGCGCGGATGGCCGACGAGGCAGTCGAGCAACGTCTGGGAAACGATCTGGGCCGTCGGCGTCGGGCCCGACATGTTGCTCAAAACGATGATGCCGGCCCTGAGGCCCGGCAAAAGGGATATGCGCGCCCCGAATCCGTCGACCACGCCCGGGTGATAGGCGAGGCGGTTTCCGCGCCATTCCGACAGGTTCAACCCGAGACCGTAGCGCCCGTTGCCGGCATCCGCCGTCGGGGACAACAGGGCATTCACCGCTGCGGTCTGCACGACCCGGCGGTCGCCCACGACGCCGCCGTTGGTCAGAAGCTGAGCGTAGCGAAGCATGTCGTTTAGATGGGCGTAGAGCCCCGCGGCCGGTGCGACGGGATCCGTATTGCGGAGGGCGACGGCGATCCGGCCGGTATCGGCGGGAAAGTATCCCCGCGCCCGGTTTTCGACCGTGCGGAAAGCCGAGACCGTGGTAAGGGACGATTTCATGCCGGCCGGCTCGAGGATGACTTCGTAGATCCAGTCGTGCCACGAGGCGCTCGCGATTTTCTCGAGCGCCCGGCCGGCGGCGGCGTAGGTGACGTTGTTGTACTGGAAGGTCGTCCCGGGCGGCGCGAACCTGGGGAGCATCGCGAGACGCCGGGTTATGCCCGTCATGCCGTACGCATCGAGATACCAAAGCGCGTCGTGGCGCGGCCATCCGGACGTGTGCGCCAGCAGGTGCCGGAACGTGATCCCATCCGGAAAATAGGGGAGCTGCCAGCGGACCGGGGAATCGAGCGAAATGTCGCCGCGCAGGGAGATTACCGAGAAACCGAGCGAGGTAAGGGACTTCGTGATGGATCCGACGGCGAACAAGGTGCTCGCGGTAACCGGCTCGCCCGTTTCGATATTCCGCTTTCCGTATGACCGGACTGCGAGAACCTTGTCGGCCCGAACGACACCCAGCGCCAGGCCCGGCACCTGCCATCCTTGCATGGCGCGCGTCGCGTCGTCGTCGAGATGGGGACAAACGAACGCGGCAAGGGCGCGCGACCCGGAGAGACCCAGGACGATCAGGAGGAAGGCGAGTATCCGGATCGGCATGATGCGATGATGGCAGGAATCGGGAGATTCGGCAGTCATTGACCTGAATAAGATAATTAGCTAATTTTCTAAGGTAATAATGACCGGGGTGAGATCGTGAAAGACGCCGTTTCCCAAATCGAGAGAGAGGCGGCCGGGCGCTGGCGAATGCCGCCGACCACGACTTCGCGTTCGTTGCTCGGCGAGGACGGCGGCGATGCCGAGTTTCGCCGCCTGATCTACGGCATTTTCACGATGACGGTGAATTTCGATCGCATTCGCGAACGCATGGCGACGGCCCTCGGGTTGTCGGGCATCCAGTATCACATCCTGATGGTCGTTGCGGAGCGGACGTCCGAAGAGCCGGTCACTATCTCGACGGTCGCGGACCGGCTTCATACGTCGGGCGCGTACGTGACGATGGAGACGAAAAAGCTCATGCGGCGCGGGTTCCTGGACAAGCGGCCCAATCCGGCCGACGGACGCAGCGTGATCCTCGTTCTCACGCCGGAAGGACGCCGGACCATCGAAGAGTTCGTTCCGCATCTTTGCGAAATCAACGATGAACTGTTCGACGGTGTCGGGCCGGAGACTTTCGAAGCGTTCCGGAACATCGTCGATCACATGACCCGCACGAGCGGTCGCGCTTTGGACCTTGCCGAACGGATCGCGCGCGAACGGACAGAGATCGGAGACACGGCGGTCGGCGCGATCTGGCGTTGATCGAAACAGGCAGCTGACAGGAGAGATCGGATGTTGAAATCAGGGCAGGACTACCTCGAGGGCCTTCGCGACGGCCGCAAGGTCTATATCGGCGGCGAACTGGTCGACGACGTGACGACCCACCCCGCGTTCCGCAATGCGGCGCGGTCGTTCGCGCGGCTCTACGACAACAAGAAGGCGCCCGAGAACATCGACGTGATGTCGTTCGAGGCCGACGGCGAGCGCCATTCCACATGGTACCTGCAACCCCGGACGCAAGACGATCTCCGCAAACGGATGGAGACGCACCGCCGCGTCGCCGAATGGTCCCACGGTCTGCTCGGGCGCTCGCCCGACCACGTCTCGTCGTTCGTTGCCGGCCTCGCCATGCGACCGGACATCTTCGACAGCATCCGGCCGGGGTTCGGCGACAATCTGGTCAACTACTACAAGTACATGCGCGACAACGACATTTGCGCGACCTACACGGTCCTGCCGCCGCAGGGCGCCCGCAAACCGGAGCTCTACCAGCGCGAGAACATGAAGATCCCGACGCTCAGGGTCGTCGACGAGCGCGACGACGGGATCGTCATCGACGGCATGAAGATGCTGGGGACGTCGGCCGTCTTCGCCGACGAGACCTGGGTCGGCAACCTGCTGCCGCTCGGCTCGGGGCAGGAGAAGGAATCCGTTACCTGCGCGGTTCCGCTGAACGCGCCCGGCGTGAACATGTGGGCCCGTAAACCGTTCGAAAAGTATGCCGTCAGCGAGTTCGACAACCCGCTCGCCTACCGTTTCGACGAAACCGACTCGATGGTGATCTTCGACAATGTCTTCGTGCCGTGGGAACGGGTTTTCACGCTCGAAGCGGTCGATCTGTCGCGCGAGATCTACATGCGGACGCCGGCCCATGCGATGGGCAACCATCAGTCCAACATCCGGTTCTGGGAGAAGCTGAAGCTGATTGTCGGCATCGCGAACCGGGTGACGGAGATGAATTCCATTCGTCACATCCCTGCGGTCCAGGGGACGCTTGGCAGCCTCGCCGCATCGCTTTCCGGGCTGGAGGCGATGATCCACGGCCAGATCGAGAATTTCGAGGACGATCACGCGCCCGGTTTCGTCAATATCAACCGGCGCTACATGTATGCGGCCCTGCATTGGTGCACGACGAACC
>JAYQUR010000399.1:0-3138 GCA_038148075.1 Alphaproteobacteria bacterium
CGTCCTTTCCGGATGCGCAGGAAACCCGTTCGACGGGATCGCCCGGAAGCGAGAGGCCGACCGCGTCGAGGATCGCCCGAACGCGGCCAAGGTCGCCGCGCTTCTCAGGGTGGCGGACGCCACCGCCGAGGCCGGCGATTACGGCAGCGCCATCTCCATGTACCGCCGCGCTCTCGAAGCAGAACCCATGGACGTCACCGTTCTCAAGCGTCTCGGAAAGGCACTGCTGCGGGTCGGCGCAAACACGGAGGCGTCGGACGTCTACCGGAAGGCGGCCGCTTACGGCAACGACGCCGAAGCGCTGGCAGGTTTCGGCCGGGCCCTTATCGCGCTCGACCAGCCGCGCGCTGCAATCTCGCAGCTCCAGGCCGCGCTTGCCGTCGAGGAACGCCCCGGCACGTACAATGCGCTCGGTATCGCTCACGATCTTCTCGGCGAGCACGGGGCGGCCCAGGCAATCTATCGCGCGGGGCTGGACGCACGGGCCGATCACCTCGGGCTGCTGAACAATCTCGGGCTGTCGCTGGCCGTTTCGGGCCGTCACGACGAAGCACTCGGCGTTCTTCGCCGAGTCGCGGCGGATCCGCGCGCGGGCAGCCGGAACCGCCTCAACCTCGCGCTCGCCTACGGTCTCGCGGGGGAAGTCGAGGCCGCGGCGGAGACCGCGCGCCGCGATCTCGACGAAGGTTCCGTCCAGCGCAATCTTGCGTTCTATGCCACCCTTCGCGCGCTCGGCGACAGCCGCCAGACCATGCGGGCCATCGGAGCCCACAGCGTCTCCGCGGGATCGGGCGAAAGGCAGACAAGCCGACATTAGAGCCGTCCCAACAGGTCGATGACCCGGACGATCGCCGGGCCGATCAACACGACGAACAATGGCGGCAGGATGAAGATGATCATCGGTACCGTCATCGTCGCAGGCAGGCGGGCCGCCTTTTCCTCCGCTTTCATCATGCGCTCGTTGCGGAATTCGGCCGACAGGACGCGCAGCGACTGGGCAAGCGGCGTGCCGTACTTCTCCGTTTGAAGCAACGTGTTCACGACGCCCTTTATGCCGGGCAGGTCGGTGCGCCGGTTCAGGTTCTCCAGTGCCTGTCGTCGCTCCGGGAGCAGCCCGAGCTCGACCGAGCACAACCCCAGCTCCTCTCCGATGTCGGGGAAGGACTGACCGATTTCCCTCGCAACGCGCGCAAGCGCTGCATCCAGGCTCTGTCCGGCTTCCGCACAGATGACAAGCAGGTCGAGCGCATCCGGAAGGCCCTTGCGAAGCCGGTCCTTCCGTTTCGCGATGGCGTTCTTCAGATAGAGTTCCGGTCCGTAGGCCCCGGCGACGACCGCGCCGATGCAGACTAGAAGCCGCATCATCGGCGCCAGTTCGACGACCTGGAGCAGGTAAAGAGCTATCAGGGCGAGGCCGCCGAAGGCGAAGGGCAGGGCGAGCTTGAGGAAGAAATAGACGGTGACCGCATCGGGCGAGCGAAATCCGGCCTGGAGCAGACGATCGGAGGCCTTTCTCGCCTCGCGCGTCCGGAGCAGGTTCAGCCGATCCACGACACGGCGCATCATGCCGATGCTCTTTTCGCGGCGGACGCGCCGGCGCGGCGCCACGAGGTCGGCGCGCAGCGCGTCGCAGCGGGCCCGGATCGCCTTCAACCGCGGAGCGAGCGGATCGCGAACCAGCATCACCCGGTAGACCAGATACGCATTCGCCAGCACGCTGAGCACTGCCATGGCGACGATCAGCATCTCGGAGACGGAGCCCGGCGCGAGGAGATCGGCGGGATTCATACTTCGAACCTCACCATCTTCCACATCACGCCGACGCCGACGCCCAGGCAGGCAAAGGCGAAGCCGACCATCGCCAGTCCGCGCGGATCTTCGAACAGCGTCATTACCTAACCGCTGTTGATGACCGCGAGGATTGCGAACATCAGGAAAGGCAAGGACCCCAGTATCATCGCACTGGCGCGCGCTTCCGACGACATGGCCTTGATCTTGAGCTTCATCTGGCATCGGCGGCGCAGGATGTCGGAAAGGTTCTCCAACGTCTCGGCGAGATTGCCGCCTGTCTCGCGCTGCAGACGGTCTTCAAGGAGGTCGCGAACCACCTGTCCGAACTGCGCCTGTCGAAATAGGCGCGGCCGGACGGCCGGACAACGAACGCTCAGGAGGCGTATTTGCTGCGGGCGGTCACGAAAGTCAGGAAGGCGGCGCCGATGAAAATCGCGCTGATCCAGAAGACCCACTGACCGCCCGCATTGTCCATGAAATAGCCGAGCACGAGCGGGATCAGGGCGCCGCCCAGGTTCGACCCGGTCGAGGCGAAGCCCATGACCTTGCCCATCGATCCCGGCGGCGTCACCGAACGCAACAACAGGTCGCGCGAGGGTATGAGGAGGCCGATCAGGTAGCCCGAAACGGCCAGCAGGACGACGAGCAGAATACCCTGTATGTCGATCCAGCCGAGCAGCGCGATGATCAGCGCCGCCGGTATCAGCGTCGCGATAGCGGTCCAGACCTGCGGGCCGAACCGGTCCGCCACGATGCCTCCCGACAGAATCCCGAAGACCGACCCGAGCGTGAACGCGCTGAGCGCAAACGCCGCGACCACTTCCGGCGTGCCGTACATTTCGTTCAGCGCCGCGACAAGGAAGGTCCGTATACCGCCGCCGCCCATCTGGTGAAGCACGAAATAGAGGAAGCACATCAGAATAGGGAAGGAGAGGATCAGCCGCATGCCCTGGGAGAGGGTCATCGGCGGAGCGGGTTCGCTCTTCTTCGAACCCGGCTTTCCGTCGACCGCACCGTCGTCCTTGAGCGCCGCCGACTGCGTCAGCAAAACGAGCGCCGCGACCAGCCCGATCACCCCGATCAGAAGGAAAGCGGCGCGCCAGTGCCACGCCGCCGCGACGGCCGTCATGAAAATCGGCGCAAGCGCGAAGCCCGCATAGCCGGTGGCGGTGTGAATAGAGAACGCGCGCCCCATGCGCTCCTCGCTCACGCGAGCCGACAGGATGGCGTAATCCGCCGGGTGGAAGACCGTGTGACCCAGCCCCGCGAGGACGGCGAGGGGGAGAAATTGCCAATATGCCGTCGCCAGGCCGAAGGCTCCGATGGCAGCGCCTTCGAGCGCAAGAC
>JAYQUR010000400.1:0-3129 GCA_038148075.1 Alphaproteobacteria bacterium
TTGCGAGGTCCGTCAGTTCGACATGGACACCAAGCGGCGGAGTTCGGCGGAAGACAAGAAGAACAGTGCCCTCGAGGCGAAAGCCATCATCGAGAGCTGGAATCCGGATGTGGTTATCGCGGCAGACGATAACGCGGTGAAGTACGTCATCCAGCCGTTCTAAAAGGATCATTCGATTCCTTTCGTCTTCTGCGGGCTCAACTGGACGGCGGCGGAATACGGACTGCCGTACAGCAACGCGACCGGCATGATCGAGGTTGCGCCGATCGGCGACATGATCGAGCGGGCCCGGGACATCGTTCCGTCGTTCCAGCGGGCGTTCTATCTCGGGGCCGACATTCTGAGCGAAGAGAAGAACCTCAAGTGCTTTCAGGCTGCGGCGAAGCGGCTGGGTTTCCAGCTCGACTACAAGCTCTCGCCGACCACCGAAGGCTGGGTCGAAGCCTATCGCGAGGCGCAGGAGTACGATCTCGTGATCATGGGGTCGCGCAACGGCATCAAGAACTGGTATCACGAGATGGCGGTCGACGCGGTCATGAAGCATACCCGTAGGCTCAGCGTCACCAACCATGGCTGGATGATGCCCTACACCGTGCTCGGCATGACCAAGGTATCGCGCGAGCAGGGCGAATGGGCCGGCAAGACGGCTATCCGCATTCTCGACGCGCTGAAGCCGAGCCAGATCTCGGTCGTACCGAACCGGCAGCGCGATGTCTGGATCAACAACCAGATTCTGACCGCGGCGGGCCTCAGGCTCCCGAACGATTTGATGCGGAAGGGCAAAAAGATTGCGGGCCTCGCAAAATAAGCCGCGACACAGGTTATTTTCGTTCGGCGAACTACTGCTCTTCGGTATTTTAAGCGTCGCTGCATGCGGTCTGATGGGCGGTCTTGCCGTCCGAATGGATCTAGAGCAGGCGGAAACCGAGTTCAGCGAAAAGACCGATGAAATCCGGAGAGATTTCACGCAGCATTTCGCCAGCGCAGAGGCGGTGCTGACGGCTCTCGTCGGCCTTCAGCAAGCGAGCGACACTTTCAGCAAGTACGAGTTCGATGCGTTGTCGCGCGAACTGCTGGCCGCATATCCGAATATCAGGGCTATTGCGGAGATCGCCGCCGTCCGGGAGGAGGAACGCGCGAATTTCGAAGAATCGATGCGCCTCAACGGCTATCTGAACTTCCAGATCGTCAGCGGCAAGCTCGATGAGGGATTCCAAAGGGCGCCCGACGACGGCCTCCGGCTGCCGATCCGGCTGTTCGAGCCGTTCCATCCCGAGTTCGCCCGTCTCGTCGGATACGACGTCTTGTCGGCCGACGGTTTGCGCGATTCTCTCCGGCGTGCCATCGCTAGCGGCAGGGTGATCGCTTCGGACGCCGTATCGATCGACGGAAAGAACGCCGGTTTCTTCGCTTTCAAGGCCTATTATCTCGGGCATGTCACGCCGCGCACCGAAGCCGAAAGACAGGGGCAGATGAGCGGCGTTGTCGGCCTCTATCTCGAAGTCAAGAGCCTGTTTCGCGGGAGCGTCGAGAACGACAGGAATCTCGGCATCAGGCTTCTCGCCTATGCGAAAGACGCCGCCGATGTGCCGAGCCGACGGGGCGACACGGCGCGCGACGCAATCTACGACCGGCCGGCCGTCATGCCGAGCGGGATCGCGAGCTACGTCAAACCGTTCGTTACGAGCGTTCCGATCGAACGCCAAGGGCGAATATTCGTTCTGGAGGTTCGTCAATATCCGGGTCTCGACGCCGTGCGGATCAAAACGGTCGTCGTGCTAAGCCTTTCGACGATCCTCGTGTGCTGCCTTCTTTTCCTGGCTCTCCGGAACCACCGGATGAGGCTCCGCCAGCAACACGAGGCCGAGATCGCGCTTCGGGAGAGCCGCGAGCAGTTTCGCGACTACGCCGAGGTGGCGTCCGACTGGTACTGGTCGACGGACCGCAATCTCAAATTCAACTATCTGTCGGATCAGATTCGGGAATGGACGGGCCAGGGACCCGAAGCGCTGCTCGGCAAGAGTCCCATCGATTCTCTGGAACTTCACTCCGACAACCGGGAGGAAGCGGTCGCGGCTGCCCGTCACGTCAGCGATTTGCGGAATCACCGCCCCTTCAAGAACTTCATTCGGCATCACGTGGACAAGCACGGCAAAAACCAGTGGTGGTCGATTAGCGGCAAGCCGGTACTCGACGAAAACGGCGAATTTGCCGGGTACCGGGGCACGGGCCGAAGCGTGACACGGGAGTTCGAGGCGCGCGAAGCGCTGCGGACGTCGAAATAGTTGACCTTTCCGTGCGGCTGGCCGTCGTTGAACAGCAGCCCGTCGGCGAGGAACGAGCGCAGCGCGGTTTCGAACTGGTGGTGGTGCGTGTCGACGAAGCCCGGCATGACGATCATGCCGTCGGCCCCGATCACGTCGGCGCCCGCGGCATCGAGGTCGGGGCCGACCGCGGCGATGCGCTTGCCGTCGACCAGCACGTCGGCGCGGTCGAAATCGCCGACCGCCGGGTCCATCGAGAGCACGGCGCCGCCCTTGATGATGTAGCGCCGGCAATCGCCGCCGGTGCCGCCGGGCGGACCGGAGCCTTGAGCGTGCGCCTGCGAACCGAACAGCGCCATCGCCCCCGCGGCGGCGCCGGCAACGCCCGCGGCGGTCAGAAAATCGCGCCGCGACGCCCCATTTTCGTCTGCCGGTACAGCGTTGTCTGTCGAATGGTCCTGCGGGTGACCCGCGTCGCACAGCTTGCACATGGCCGTTCTCCCCTAGCGGCCGGCATCTGGGCCGCTCGATTGTCAGGGAAGAACTATAGGCACGGGACCGGGGACGGGGACAAGTGGGGGGCGGTTTAGATTTGTATCAGGGTCTGCGTGCGACGATTTCGACGGGGGAGATCGTTCCGGCGGTTACTGCGTTGACCATGTTGCCATACTTTTGTCCGGCCGCGGGTCCCATGGTGATATGGAGACCGAGCGGCGGTGGGCCCCCGGCTTTTTCCGTTGTGGCCCGAAGGCGCTCGAAAAAGTCGAGCGCGAAGTCCCGGCGGTCGCGTATCTCGTTGATCACGAAACCTGCTCCTTCGAGCGCCGTAGCATACGTATCCGGCGGCGCGAGGGCGCTGTCGTCC
>JAYQUR010000401.1:0-3078 GCA_038148075.1 Alphaproteobacteria bacterium
CTGGAGGAGGCAACGAGCTGGCCGGTCGCTGTTGCCGTGGGCATAAGACCCATGGACAGGAATCTGCGGCCGTAGATGGCGCCGAACCCGTAGGCGAATGCCGCGCCCAGCACGGCGAGCTGCGCGACGACGGCGGTCCCGAGGCCGGCGAGCAGATCGGTCCCCAGAAGAACGGCGACTCCGCCGAACCCGGCAAGAATGCCCGCCAGCTTCAAGCCCGTGATCTTTTCGTCGTCGGTCGCGAAATGGGCGACGAGGACCGTGCAGATCGGCGTCGCGGCATTCAGGATGGACGCGAGACCGGAGGCGATCTCCTTCTGGCCCCACACGATCAGGCAGAACGGGACGACGTTGTTGATAGCGGCAAGCGCAAAGAGCGCGCGCCAGATTTTCCAGCCGCGCGGCAGTCTGTCGCCGGCAAAGGCGAGGGCGACGGCCAGCAGCGCGGCGGCCAGCGCGACGCGGACGGCGACGATGGTGAAGACCGGCAGCTCGCGGACCGCGATTTCCTGGAAGAAGAACGTCCCGCCCCAGACCACCGACAGCAGGACCAGCATGCCCCATGCGGCGGGGGACATGGTGAGCGTGGATTGGTTTTGAGGCGGCATGCGGCGCTACCGCGTCCAACCAATCCCCTCGCCCCCGCGGGGAGAGGGGGAGGGAGAGGGGGATGGCCTCTCACCCCGACAACTTTCACCGGGAGGGATCGCCCTCTCCCTAATCCTCTCCCTCAAGGGGAGGGGATCAAAGGCAAGTTCGTCACCGCGTCGGATCACCTAGTCTTCCCGGTACTCGATATTGTTGATGAATTCGACGACCGCGGGTCCGATCGGGTTCTGCATCTCTTCGTAGATGTGGCCGATAAGACCGGCGGCGCGGCCGACGGCGGCGACGGCGCGCATGACCTCGACCGGGAACCCGACCTCGTTCAGCACCGCCCCGAGGGCGCCGGTAACGTTGAGCGTCAGCGGCTTGCCGCGCGCCTTTTCGATCTCCTCGGCGAGGATCTTCGCGCACTCGATATATTCGCCGGTGCATCCGCCCTCGGTCGCGATCTGGAACAGCCGGTCGGCGCGCGGATCCGTCGGGAAATAATAGGGGTGACCGTAGCCGGGGATGAATTTCTTCTGTTCGCGGAACCGGGCGACGACGCCCTGCGCCCACTCGCGCTTGTCGCCGCCGATCTCGATCGCCTCGCGGTAGAGCGCGCCGGCCCCGGCCATGGTGCCCGCGAACTTGTTGCCGACCATCATCGTGCCCGCGATCATGGGGAGCTGGACGTCCTCCGGCATCGAATCGTGGACGATGCGAGCGACGAGGGCGGTCGGCGTGATGCCGTGATCCATCAGGATCACCATGCAGGAATCGAAGACGCGCACATGATTCTCGGGCAGGTCGCGCCCGGTCACGATGAAATAGAACGCCTCCGCGACGCTCTTCTCGCCGAGAATCTCGCTCAGCACATCGCGTCCCCGCATGCGGAACCGCTTGGTGTCCGATGTCGGCGTTCCGATACGGGTGAAGGGTTTGTCGTTCATGTCGTTTCGTCCTGTTCCTGATGACCCATGCGGCGTTCTTCGGGCACTGTAGGCATCGCGCCGCCCGGGGTGCAAGGCGGCTTGCCGTTTTCGCCTTGCCCGGCGTTCCGGCGGATGGTTAAGTTTCTAACAATATGGTTAAATTGATAACAATAATGCGTAGAGTTCGATTGAACCGATCCTCGGGAGGGACAACCATGAAAAGATTTCTCACGACATCCGTCGCAGCCGCCGCGCTTGCCGCGTTCCTGACCGGGACTGCGGGCGCCGCCGACCTGAAGCTGCTGACGAGCTGGAACAAGGACAACTGGCCTACCTACGCCGTCCTCGACATGTACCTCAAGAAAATCGAGGCGGTCGGCAAGGGCAAGGTGAAGATTTCGCTTAGCGGCAAGGAGGTCGTGCCGGCATTCGAGCAGCTTCAGCCGGTTTCCTCCGGCGTGTTCGACATGCTGTACACGCACGGTATCTACCATGCCGGCAGCAAGGGCATCGCGTTCACCATGGATGCGGTCGACGTGGACCCGGTGAAGCGCCGGGAAGCCGGCCTGATGGACTACATCGACAACTACTACCAGAAGCACAACAACCTGAAGATGCTCGGCCTGGTCGCGAACAGCAATCAGGGCTACCACATCTTCCTGAAGGAGCCGCTGAAGAACGGCATGTTCGACCGCCGCAAGGTCCGCGGCACGCTGCGCTACCACGGCGTCATTCGCCAGCTCGGCGGTTCGCCGGTCGTGCTGCCCGGCGGGCAGATCTACACGGCGCTCGAGAAGGGCGTGATCGACGGCGCTGCGTGGCCCGCGGCCGGCATGCTGTCGATGAAGCATTACGAGGTTGCCAAGTTCAAGGTGCGGCCGACTTTCGGTTCCACCAACACCGGCTTCTGGATCAATCTGGACAAGTGGAAGGCGCTGTCGAAGGAGGATCAGAACATCCTCATCGAGGCCGCCAAACAGACCGAAATCGACATGCCCGCGGAGGGCGATCGGATCCTCGCGGAGGAATCGGCGGCGCTCGAGAAATTCGGCGTGAAAGTGACCGAACTGAACGCCGAGACCGCCGCCAAGGTCAAGGCGACGTTCGCCTCCGACATGTGGGAGATTGCCAAGAAGTGCTGCGCCGACGGCGTGGGCACGCTCCAGGAAATGGCGAAAAAGGCCGGGCTGACGAACTAGCCCGCGCTTTACGGGAAGAGCCGGGGCAGAGCCGTGCTGGGTCCGTTCATATGGCTGCACGACAGGCTTACCGATCTGGGGTTCCAGCTCGGCAAGCTGTGCCTCGGCATCATCCTGTTTTCCTACAGCTTCGAAGTCGTTTCCCGCTATTTCTTCAACGCCCCCACCTGGTGGGCGGACGAAGCGGTCTCCTATTCGCTGTGCATCGGCTGTTTCCTGATGATGCCGCACGTGACCCGGCAGAAGGGCCATGTCGCGGTGACGTTTCTCCTTGAAATGATGCCGGCGCGCCGGGCGAAGCCCTGCTACTGGTTCATCTACCTGCTCGGCTTTCTCGTCTGCGCAGCGGCGTTCTGGAT
>JAYQUR010000402.1:0-3072 GCA_038148075.1 Alphaproteobacteria bacterium
GTCCAGCGCGTCGGCCTGAATTTCGATGGTATCCGTACCGTACTCGAGGTCGTAGGTGTGGGAGATCGTCTTGCCCGGCAGTTTGTCTTTCTTGCGCACCATCGTGAATCCGATCCCGAGGCGGAGGGCGAGCGGTGCGGCCACCAGGAAACCGCGCGATTCGATCCCGACAAGGCGTTCGGGCCGATAGGGACTGATCGCATCGGCGAGACGCTCGATCGTGGTCGACCACGCCTCGGCATGCTGCAGCAGCGTCGAGATGTCGTAGAACAGTATGCCGGGCTTGGGAAAGTCCGGGATCGACCGGATATGGTCTTTCAGATCCATGATGATTCCTGCTGGGTAGTGACACCGCGAACGCGGCGGCGCATCCTACCCGTTCGACTTCTACATAGGCAATCGGCGGGCCGATGGACCACGTCTTTCACAGATTTCCGAGCAACCCGTTGCCGACGGTCGCGCGCGGCGCCGGCATGTACGTCTACGACACCGACGGCAAGGAATATCTCGATGCCTGCGGCGGTGCGGCGGTTTCCTGCCTCGGCCATTCAGACGAGGGCGTCAAGCGGGCGATCGTCGACCAGCTCGACCGGATCCCTTTCGCCCATACCGCGTTCTACACGTCCGAAGCCGCGGAGACGCTCGCCGACCGGTTGATTGCGAAGGCGCCCGGCGATCTCGACCGGGTCTACTTCGTGTCCGGCGGATCCGAGGCGACCGAAACGGCGCTTAAGATGGCGCGCCAGTATTTCGTCGAGAAGGGCGAACACGCGCGGCCTGCGGCGATCAAGCATATCCTGATCGGGTTCCGCCTCGTGCGGGAGGAGCAATAGAAGGCTCTGGACCCGGATAACGCCGTTTCACGCCAATGTTACGGAACGCCCCCTGCCAAACGGCCGGAACTGCGCTATCTAATATGCACAGTGAGAGGAAGGATACGTGACGACGGACGCACAGGAACGCCCCTTGATCACCGTCGATTTCGCGAAACTGCCGAAATCGCGGCTCCAGTCTATGGCGGCTGCCGGGGAAGAGGTCCTCGAATGCATGCGGGTTCTGTCGCGAACCGGGGATAACGTCGTCGGCGAACTCCTTAAGGGCGAGGAAAATTTCTACGAGTGGGACCATTATCCCAAGGGCGACGTTTACGATCACGGCAGCCATGCCCAGTTTTACTATCACGCCCACCCGCAGGAAGTGCGGTCGGGCGAACACGGGCACTTCCACACCTTCCTGCGGGCAAATGGCATCCCGCCGTCGGTAAAGCCGCTGGGCCTCTCGGACTACGAAAGGCCAGCGGATCCGAATGACGACCTGACGCACCTTGTCGCCGTGTCGATGGATCCGCGGGGGGTGCCGATCCGGCTGTTCTCGACCAACAGATGGGTGACTGGAGAGACCTGGTATCGGGCGGACGACGTCTGCAGGCTGATGGACGCGTTTGCCATCGATCACGCACAGCCGTCATGGCCGGTCAACCGGTGGATTACCGCGATGCTTCGGCTCTTCCATCCCCAGGTAACGGCGCTGGTGCGCGCGCGCGACGAGAGGTTGCGGGCCTGGATGGCCGAACGCCCCGGCGTCAATCCCTATGAAGACCGCGACCTCGAAATCACGGCAATGGCCGATATTTCCGTGGACGACCAGATTGCGGCAGTCGCCGCCGCATTGGCGGCGAAGGGCTAGCTACTTCGTCGCGTCCTTGAGGAACGCGATGATGTTTTCGAGATCCGACGCCTTGTTGAGCCCGGCGAACGTCATTTTCGTGCCCTTGACGTAATCCCTGGGCTTCTTGAGGTAATCGGTCAGCGTCTTGTCGTTCCAGACCAGGCCCTTGCTGCCGGCTTCGCTCATCGCTTTGGAGAACTTGTATTTCTCCGTCGTGCCCGCCGTGCGCCCGAAAAGGCCGGCGAGGCTGGGACCGATGCCGTTCTTGCCCGCATTGAGGCTGTGGCATGCCTTGCACTTGTTGAAGACCTTCTTGCCCTTCGCCACATCGGCGGAATGCGCGTAAGTTGCTGAAACGGAAAGGACAAAAGCAATTCCGAGGATTTTGGCAAGGTTCTTCATCTTCAACGCTTCCGATGGTGAATCAATCGTTTATCGCGACGTACGTATTACGGTGCGGTACGGCGCGCAACACACGACCATGTGGCCGCCTCGTTAGCATGTCTTACATGCCCCGGCTTAATCGACAATTAAGGACTTTGACCAATGATAAGGGCGAGGGACCCGGATGGCCGATATCGGCCGGTTTCCGTGGAGGATAGCTGGACACATGATCGCAAAATTATCCAAGGAAGACGTTGCGCGTCTGCTTCAGGATCCGTCCGCCGACGCGCGCGCCGAGGCGGCCGCCAAGATCGCGACGCATTACGACGCCGCCGAGAACTTCGGCGCCGAAGAGAAGAAGCTGGCCGAGGAAATCTTCTCGATCATGTGCAAGGACGCCGAAGAGCGCGTTCGCCAGGCGCTCGCCAGCAATCTCAAGGAATGCCCCTATCTGCCGCATGACATCGCGATCACGCTTGCGCACGACGTCGAAGCGGTTTCCGTCCCGATGCTGAAATACTCGTCCGTTTTGACCGATGCGGACCTGATACAGATCGTTCACAGTCAGGGCGAGGAGAAACAGCGCGCGATCGCCGGCCGTACTTCCGTTTCCGGACAGCTCTCGGATGCGCTGATCGATACCCGCAACGAAAATGTCGTCGGCGACCTGGTCTCCAACGAAGGCGCCCAGATATCCGACGAGGCGATGCATCGCCTGCTCGACGATTTCGAGCACAGCGACATCGTGAAGGAATCGCTGGTCGGCCGCGGTGCGGTTTCGGTCGAGATCACCGAACGTCTGATGTCGATCGTTTCCGAGGAACTTCAGCAGCGACTGCTCGCCCGGATGGACCTGTCGAGCGACCAGATCGGCGATCTGGTGCTCCAGTCCCGCGAAAAGGCGACGCTCGGCCTCGTCGGCGGGCCCGAAGCGAAGACGGACACGCGACGGCTTATCGTTCACCTCTACAAGAACGGCCGGCTGACACCGACGATCGTGCTCCGTGCCCTGTGCATGGG
>JAYQUR010000403.1:0-3065 GCA_038148075.1 Alphaproteobacteria bacterium
CTCCAGCAGCAGGTCGTGGCTGCCGTCTTCGGCCGGGTCGTGGGCGGGCGCGAGCTCGCGAACGACCTTGGCGGTGTGTTCGCATCGCTCGATGCGCCGGCCGATATCGAGCAGGCGCCAGCCGGTGCTGCGCGTCATATTCTCCATCTGCATGCCGTTGAACGCCGCCAGCAGCCGAAGCATCTCGTTGAGGAAGGCGAGCACGTCGTCGATCTCCAGCGGGGCTTTCTCTTCGAAGCGACGCGCGAGGCTGCGCGGCGCATCGAGAGTCTGCCAGGCGTCCACGCTCAACCGGTCGCGCACCAGGGTCGCCGTTCGATTGAGGTCGTCGAGCAGCGTCAGGAGGCTGCGCGGCGAACTCCGGTCGAACAGAAAGCCCGCCATCTCCGCCTCGACCGCCTCAAGGCCCGCGTCGATCCTTCTCCGCGCCGTCCGCCGGCTGAGATAGCCGAGGCTCGCCAGAATGCGGATCAGCCGGAGCAGTATTCGCGGACTGTCCATCGCGCCGGTCTCGCCGGCGATACGCCGGATCACGCTCCGCATCAGGCGGACGGTGCCTTCGGTCCGTTCGGCGTAGCGGCCGAGCCAGAACAGATTGTCGGCGACCCGGCTCGGCAGGTCGGTACCGCTGCGGCGGAGGACTAGTTCGTGATCCCCTGCCGACAGACGGCTGAACTGGTTCACCGGCTCGTCTGATGTCACCCACGTATCCTTGCTCGCGTCGCCCTGCTGCATGGAGACGGCATGGGTATAGGTATAGTCCGAGATCCGCGTCAGCCCGCCCGGCATGACATGGTAATCGCCGCCATCGGCACAAACGAATACGCGGAGGACCATCGGGCTCGGCTGGAGACTGTTCTGCTGCCACGCCGGCGTCGTCGACAGCGGCAGGATCTCCTGCGCGATGAAATCGCGGCCGCGCGCTTCGATCCGCGCGCGAAGATCGTCGCGCTGTTGCGACGACATGGCCGACGGCAGGAGTGCGTTCATGCCGCCGCCGAATATCGACCGGTTCGAGAACGTGTGCCGTACGACGAGTCCGTCGAGATTGTCGAGCACGTACTCGCGCTCGCGGTCCTGTCCGCACCACCATGTCGCGACGGTCGGGAGCAGCAGATCCTCGTCGAGGAAATGCCGGCTGAGCCCCGGCAGGAAACTCATCATCGCCTCGCACTCGACGATACCGCTGCCGAGCGAGTTTGCGACGACGACATTGCCCGCCCGGATCGCGCCCACGAGACCCGCCACGCCGAGCAGCGAATCCGTTCGCAGTTCCAGCGGATCGCAGAACTCGCCGTCGACGCGGCGCACGATCAGGTCCACCTGTTTCAACCCGGCGAGAGTCTTCAGATAGACTCGATCGTCCCGTACCGTCAGGTCGGCGCCCTCGACCAGCGGGATGCCCAGGTAGCGCGCAAGATAGGCGTGCTCGAAATAGGTCTCGTTCCACGGCCCCGGCGTCAGCAGCACCATCAGCGGGTCGTCGCGGCCGGTTTTGGCGACCAGGCTGTCGCTGAAGGTCTGGAAAAAGGCGGCGAGCCGCTGCACCGGGGCATGGCGGTAGAGGTTGGAGACCGCACGACGCATCACGACGCGATTTTCCAGCGCGTAGCCGGCGCCCGACGGCGCCTGCGCGCGATCGCCGAGCACCCACCATTTGTTGTCGGCGGCGCGGGCGAGGTCGATCGCGATGAAATGGAGATGGGTTCCGCCCGGCATCTCTATGCCGTGTACCGGACGCAGAAAATTCGGATTCTCGAAGACCAGCGCCGGCGGGATCATGCCGTTGCGGAGAAGCTTCTGCGGTCCGTAGATATCCGCGACGATGGCGTTCAGCAATCGCGCGCGCTGCAGGACGCCCTGCTCCAGCACCTTCCATTCGTCGCCATTGACGATGAAGGGAATCGGATCGATGCGCCACGGGTGCGCGCCGCTCCCGGAGCCCTCGTAAACGTTGTAGGTGACGCCGTTTTCGCGAACCAGGCGCTGCGCCGTATCGCGCGCCCGATCGATTTCCGACAGCGGCATCGCGTCGAGCCCTGCAAGAAACGACTGCCAATGCGGACGAATGCCCGCCACGGGATCGAGCATTTCGTCGAATACGCCGGGTACCAGCCGGTACTTTCCGGACAACCCCGCGGTATCGGTGGCCGGCGTATCCTGGCGCCTGCCGGGTTCGCTTACGTTCACGAACGCCCTTTCTGAAGTGCGGCGGGAGAATACGCCAGGGACGGCGAGTCATCTATTCGCATTTGGGCCCGCGATATTTTCAGGCGGGAAGCGATTTCGCCCGCCGCAGATCGAGCGTCAGGGGAAATTCGGCGTTCTCAGCCAGTACCGGCGCCGGGCACTTGCCCGCCGTGTGGCCGAATGCCTCGAAGCGGGCCAGCCGGCGGCTCTCGGCTTCGTAGGCGTTGACCGGAAAATGCTCGAAATTTCGACCGCCCGGATGGGCGACATGTTAAGTGCATCCCGAAACGGCCCGTCCAGACCACTTGTCGAAAAGATCGAAGGTCAACGGCGCATCCGTCTCGACGGTCGGATGAAGCGCGGATGCGGGACGCCACGCACGGTACCGAACGCCGGCCACGTATTCGCCGTGCCGCCCGGTCGAAGCGAGCGGCACGCGGAAGCCGTTGCAGCCAATATCGAACCGCCCCTCGGTCAGGCCGGTCGCGCGCACCTGCAGGCGCTCGACCGATGAATCGACGTAGCGAACGGTCCCCCCGATGGCGCCCTCTTCTCCCATGACGTGCCATGGCTCCAGCGCCTGACGAAGCTCGATTTCGATGTCGCCGTACCGGACGCTCCCGTAACGCGGGAAACGGAACTCGAAATGCGGCGCGAACCACTCGAGATCGAACGGAAACCCGGCGGACCGGAGATCTCCGATCACGTCGCCGATGTTCGACCAGACTTGATACGGCAGCATGAATCGGTCGTGCAGCGACGTCCCCCAGCGGACGAGAGGTCCGGCAAGGGGCTCCTTCCAGAACCACGCGATCAACGCGCGCAGCAGAAGCTGCTGCGTTGATCCTCCCCCACTGAATTGGTCCACCGCTTAT
>JAYQUR010000404.1:0-3060 GCA_038148075.1 Alphaproteobacteria bacterium
CCGTCAAAGACGCTGCTGATCTACATGCACCCCGCATCGACCCTGCAATTGCTGCCCATGCCGCGGGCGATGGCGGCGCGCGGGATCCATGTGCTGTGCGCGGCGAGCCGCTACGCGCGCAACGACACACCGCTGATCATGGAGAAGGTCATCGTCGACCTCGGCGCATACGTCCGCCACGCGAAGGAAGTCTGGGGATACGAGAAGGTCGTCATCGTCGGCTGGTCGGGCGGGGGCTCGATGACGCTGTTCTACCAGTCTCAGGCCGAGACCCCGACGATCACCGAAACGCCGGCCGGCGACCCGGTCGACATTCCGGGCGCGGGCCTGATCCCGGCAGATGCGATGATCTTCCAGGCCGCGCACATTTCCCGCGCGCTGCTGCTGTCGCAGTGGATCGACCCGTCGGTCCTCGACGAGGACGACCCGGAGAAGCGCGACCCCGAACTCGACCTCTACGACCCGGCCAATCCCAACCGGCCGCCCTACTCGGCCGACTATCTGGAACGGTTTCGCGCAGCGCAGCTCGCGCGTGTCGAACGGCGAACGGCCTGGGTGAAGGAGAAGCTGGACGACCTCAAGCGCCGCGGCGGCATGGAAATGGAGCGCGGCTTCATCACCCACCGGACGATGGCCGAGCCGCGCTGGCTGGATCCGTCGATCGACCCCAACGACCGCGTGCCCGGCACGTGCTTTCTCGGCCACCCGGAGACGGTCAACAGCGGGCCGACCGGCGTCGCCCGCTATTCGACGCTACGCGCGTGGCTGTCGCAATGGTCGCTCGCCGATTCCAATGCCCACGGCGAGAAGTGCGCGGCGGGCGTGACGGTGCCGATCCTGTCTATCGAGAACACCGGCGACGACGCCGTCCCCGCGTCCCATGTCGAACGCATCCATGCCGCGGCCGGCAGCGCCGACAGGACCTATGCGCGGATCGAGCGGGCGAACCACTACTATTCCGGCCAGCCGGAGAAACTGGACGAGGCGGTCGAGACATGCGTCGCCTGGCTGGCGGCACGGGGGCTGTTCGAGGGCTGATCGCCTGCGGTTTTTCGCACGATGAAATTCCACTCGCGGTGTCATCCCGGACTTGTTCCGGGATCCAGACGGTGTGCGGCCCGAAGACTGGACCCCGGAACAAGTCCGGGGTGACACAATGGCGTGGCAATAACGTTGGGTCCTGCGGGTAGCGACAGAACGCCCAGCCACTTCATTCCCTCGGCCCCGTGCCGAGGGTCTATGGCAAAATCAAACCGCGCCGCTTCCATGGACTCCCGCCACAACGGCGGAAGAACAACTATTGTCTGACCGACTGCTGCGACATCTGCGTCGTTTCCCCTGACCGCTCCGGCGTACTAGAATTCGGCACAGTCCGACCGGGAGCCGACCGATGACCGATTACTGGCTAAGCAAGCTGTTCTACGACCTGCAATCGCCGGCGATGCTGGCGCGCTGGAAGGAGGACCGCGATGCGGTGCTCGCCGAGTACCCGCTGAAACCCGAGGTCCGCCAGGAGGTCGTCGACGGCGATCTCGGCCCGTTGTCGAAGCGCGTGAACGCTTATCTGCTCCGCTTCTACTGTACGGTGACGGGAATGAGCGACGCCGAACTGCTCGAGCGGCTGCATGCGCTGAAGCCCGAAGCCGAAAAACAGGAGGCCTGATCGTGGCACAGCTCGTCGGCGCCTTCGCCGCCTCGCACGGCCCGCTGATCGCCCGAGAATGGGACATGCTGCCGGCCGACATCAAGTCCGGTTTCGAGACCGCGTTCGGCGAGGCCGGCCGCCGGCTCGAAGCGGCGAAGCCGGACGTGCTCGTCATGGTCTCGCCCGATCACTGGGTGAACTTCTTCATCGACAACCTGCCCGCCTTCTGCATCGGCATCGGCGAGGAGCATGACGGCCCGCCCGAGCCGTTCATGAAGAAGGTCTATCCGCACGAAACCCTCGTGGGCCATCCCGCGTTCGGCAGCCACCTGCTGGAGACGGCGCTGGAGAACGGCTTCGACCCGTCGCAGTCGCACCGCCTCGCGCTGGATCACGGCTTCTGCGTGCCGCTGTGGCGCATGGGCGTCGATCCCAAGCTTCCCATCGTGCCCATCATCGTCAACGACCTCGAAGCCCCCTTCCCGCCGCTGAAACGCTGCGTCGAATGGGGCAAAATGCTGCGCCGGGCCATCGAATCGTTCCCCGGCGATCTCCGCGTCGCCCTGCTGGCAACCGGCGGGCTCAGCCATTCGATCGGCGAGCCGACGATGGGGGAGATCGACCAGCCGTTCGACCGCGCCTGCATCGAGCTGTTCCGGACCGCCGACGACGACAAGCTCGCCGCGGAACTGGAAGCCCGCCTGCCCAACACCGGCAACGGCGGCTCCGAGGTGCGCAACTGGGTCATCGTCCATGCGGCCGCCGGCAGCCAGGGCTTCGACCTGATCGACTACGCGCCGGTGGAAGAGGTCTATATCGGCTGCGGCGTGGCGGAGTGGAAGGTGGCTGCTTAAAGTATGTTGGCAAAACAAGAAGTGATTTTATTCTTGATAAGAGTGAAAATATGAAAACAAGAAGACAAATGCCAAATCTATTCATTGCCTCTTCGGTCGAAGACATATTCATAATGGATTATATATGCGATAATATAAAAGATATATTTAATGTTGTCAAATGGACAGATGACGAATAAAAAAAGACTGGAGACATGTTCCTAGATTCTTTAATATTATCTGTATCAAATTATGATTTAGCGATTTTAATATATTCTGATTCTGACACGGTGAAATCTAGAGGACTAGAATTTAAAACACCACGATACAACATTATTTTTGAGCTCGGTCTATTTATGGGATATCTTGAAAGAGATCTCACAATTATAATTTTTCATATATTATGGAATAATAATATAAAGATAATATCTGATCTTTCCGGCATAAATTTTATTGAATTTGATTACAATACAAGTATAGAATCAATAATTCACATAATTAGGAATATTATAATAGAAAAAAATATTAAGAAATAAAAATTTATTCCGTCAAGCGTTTCTCTCGTTTGGCCATTTATAGAAG
>JAYQUR010000405.1:0-3047 GCA_038148075.1 Alphaproteobacteria bacterium
GTCCCGTAGAGCGGCCGCGAAAACATGATCGCCACCGCATCGGCGAGCGGGATCGTCGCCAACGCATAGAAATAGCCGGTTGCGGAGATGGCGGTCATGACGGCCCGCATCAGATACCAGCCGGTCTTGTCCGTCTTGAGGACCGTCAGACCGTGCGAAACGAGCCACGGCGCCATGAACACGAAGCCCAGCGCCGTGCGGAACAGCACGATCTCGAACGTGTGAAGGTCTTTCGACAGGTGACGGATGATCGCCGCCATCAGCGTCAGCGACACCGCGCTCATCAGCATCCAGCACGTGCCGCGAAGCGGGCCCGGCAACCCGTCGAACCAGCTTCCGAGGGCGCCCGGCGCCGTCGTCACGCCGCGTCCTTTCTTTGCCTGCGCGATTCCGTGCGCCCGGCATATATCGAGGAAACGAAGATCACCGTCCCGCCGAGCACCGTCCAGACGTCGGGCAGCTGCGAGAAGACGACGAACCCGATGGCAATGGCGAACGGCAGACGCGTGAAATCGAAAGGCGCGATCGAGCCAACATCTCCGGTCGCGAAGGCGCGCGAGTAGAGGCGCTGCGCCGTCGTCGACGCGGCGCCGAGCGCGAACGCCCACAACCACTGGTCCCATGTCGGCCACTGCCAGACGAACAGCGCGCCGACGAGCGCGAACGGCAGCATGTAGATCGACTGGTAGATCGCCGCCTTGTCGGGGTGATCGGTGCGCAGCATGATCTTCAGGATCATCGCGGAGAAGGCGATGCAGACGCCGCCGCCGATGACGAGAAAGACGCCGGCGTTCACCTCCGTGAAGCCGGGCCGGATGACGATCAGCGTGCCCACGAAGCCGACGCCGAGGGCGATCCATCGCGTCGCGTGCGCGGGCTCCTTCAGGATCAGCACGCCGGCGAGCGCGATGAACAGGGGAAACGTGAACGAGATCGCGGTGGCGTCGGCGAGCGGTATCAGCGTCAGGCTGCCGAACCATCCGTACATCGCCGCCGTCGAGAGCGCGCCCCGTGCCATGTACATCTTCGTGTGCGGCGTCCTGAGAATGGCGACTCCGTTGCTGACCAGCCACGGCGCCATCACGATCACGCCGAACAGCGCCCGGAAGAACGAGATCTCGACGAAATGAAAATCCTTCGACATGTAGCGTACGATGCCCGCCTGGGCGGCGAACAGGACGGCGCTCGACGTCATCCAGATCGCGCCTTGCAGCGACGGCGGGAGACGGGCGAAAGTGGTGGCGATCGGCTGGATCATGGTCGGATCGTAACGAAGTACAGCATGGGGGAGCGGCATGTCGATGCGTTTTAGGGACTCGGTCGTCTGGGTCACCGGCGCGTCGTCGGGGATCGGCGCCGCTCTCGGACCACAATTCCACGCCGAAGGGGCCCATGTCGTCCTGTCGGCGCGTCGCGAAGAGGCCCTGCGCGAGACCGCCGCACGCTGCGCCGGCCCCGGCGAGACCATGGTGCGCCCGCTCGACGTCACCGACCAGGCCGCCATCGACGCGGCTGCCGCTGCCGTCCTCGACCGCTTCGGACGCGTGGACGTTCTGGTCAACAATGCCGGCATCACCCAGCGTGCGCGGGTTGCCGAGACCGATATCTCGGTCATCCGCCGCGTGATGGAAGTCGACTATTTCGGGCCCGTCATGCTCACGAAGGCGGTACTGCCGTCGATGCTGGAACGCGGCTCGGGACGCATCGCCTGCGTCACGAGCGTCGCGGGCAAATACGGCTCGCCCATGCGGTCGGGATACAACGGGGCAAAGCACGCGGTGCACGGGTTTTTCGACTCGCTGCGCGAAGAGATCCGCGACCGCGGCGTCGACGTCACCCTGATCGTTCCCGGCGCGGTCAAGACCAACGTCTCGATCAACGCCCTGAGGGGAGACGGCTCGCTATACGACCGGATGGACCCGTTTCTCGAGAAAGGTATGCCGCCGGAGACCGCCGCCGCGAAAATCCTCGATGCGATCCACGCGCGGACGCGCGAGGCGCTGATCGCAGACGGTGTCGCCCGCCGCAACGTGATCCTCAAGCGCTGGTCGCCGTGGCTGCTGTCGCGAACGATGCGGCGCAAGCCGGGACGCGGCAACACCGTTCCGGGCGGCGGCGGCCGTTGAGCCGGGCCGGCCTGGATTGCCCCGGCAGGCGGTGACGGATATGTATGCAGGCACAGGGGTGTGGTATCTCTCGCCCCCGAAAACGAACAAGAATGCAGGGCAAGCAGAAGGGAACGCGCCATGAACAAGATATACGGCTCCGCCGCGCAAGCGCTCGACGGGCTGCTGCACGACGGCATGACCATCGCGGCAGGCGGGTTCGGGCTGTGCGGCATTCCGGAACTGCTGATCGCGGCGATCCGCGACGCGGGCACCAAGGACCTGACCATCGCGTCGAACAACGCGGGCGTCGACGATTTCGGCCTCGGCCTGCTGCTGCAGACCCGACAGGTGAAGAAGATGATAGCGTCCTATGTCGGCGAAAACGCCGAATTCATGCGCCAGTATCTTTCGGGCGAGCTGGAGCTCGAATTCAATCCGCAGGGTACGCTGGCGGAGCGGATGCGGGCCGGCGGAGCGGGCATCCCCGGCTTCTACACCAAGACGGGCGTCGGCACCGTGATTGCCGAGGGCAAGGAAGAAAAGGTTTTCGACGGGGAGACCTACATCCTCGAGCGCGGGTTCGTCGCCGATATTTCCATCGTCAAGGCGTGGAAGGCGGACGAACAGGGCAATCTCGTCTACCGGATGACGGCGCGGAACTTCAATCCGCCGGCCGCGACCTGCGGCAAGGTCTGTATCGCCGAGGTCGAACAGATCGTGCCGACCGGGTCGCTCGATCCCGACACGATCCACACGCCGGGCATCTACGTGCACCGCCTCATCCAGGGCGAACACGAGAAACGCATCGAACAACGCACCGTGCGCGCGGCTTAATTTCCCGCTTACGCGGGGACGCACCAGCCCTCTCCCCCTCCCGGCCTGGGTCTTATACACCTCTGACGCTGCCGACGATAAGGCTCGTGTAGATATCTGGGGTCG
>JAYQUR010000406.1:0-3019 GCA_038148075.1 Alphaproteobacteria bacterium
GGCTCGTCCTGCGGGTTCCGAAGCAGGTGCGGCGCGACGATCTGAGCGTCCTGATAACCCAGGCGAACCGGCCCGTCCTGTTCGAGAGGATCGAAGGCTTCGACGGCTGGTCCGTCGCCGATCTGCTGTTCCGCGACCGCGTCGCCCAGGCGGCGGTACTCGAGACCCGACCGGCACAGGTCACCGAGGTCCTGGCCGAACGGCTCGCCTTGCCGCCGCGCGCACCGTCCGTCGTCGGCGCCGCGCCCTGGAAAGAGAAAGTCCATACGGCCGGAGAGTGCGACCTCCGGCAGATTCCCGGTTTCCGGCATGGCAGCCGCGACCCGTGCGACGCGCTGATCGTCATGAACGTGTGTCGCGCACCCGACGGCGGGCCCGCCAACCTGTCGTTTACGCGCCTGTCGCCGTTCGCGGAGCGCCGGGCGACCATGCTGATCGGCTCGTCGCCGCACCAGCGCGCGATCCTCGAGGCGTGGAAGGCGCGCGGCGAACCGATGCCGATGGCCTGCGTCGTCGGCACCCATCCAGCCTACGAGATCATGGCGAGCTACAGCGTGCCCGATCATCTGGACCGGTTCGGCGAACTCGACATCGTCGGCAACCTGATCGGCGAGACGGTCGAGACCGTTGCATGCGAGACCGTTCCGCTGGAGGTGCCGGCGCATGCCGAACTGGTGATCGAAGGGTATGTCCACGGAGACGAGTTGCGCGAGGACGGCCCGGGGCCGTCGCAGGCGCTCTACTATCTCCCCGGGGCGACGCAGCAGCCCGTGTTCGAGGCGACGATGCTCGCCCACCGGACCCACCCGATCCTCAGACAGCACAACACGCTGCTCTATTCCGATCATCAGCCGCTGATCTCCCTGCCGCACGAAGCGCTCCTGCTGGAACGTCTCCGGGCGGAGACGACCGACGTGCGCGACGTCTTCTACGTGCCGTGGGGCGGGACGCTCGCCTGCGTCGTCCAGGTCGCGCCGCGAACCGACGGGGAAGTCCGGAACCTTCTGATGCTGGCGCTCGGCCAGCGCTGGCCGAGCTGCAAGCTCGCGATCGCGGTCGATGAGGACGTCGATATCGGCAAGGCCGAGGATCTCATATGGTCGCTGGCGACCCGTGTGGACCCGACCCGCGACTTGTTCGTCGTCCCGGACGCCAAGACCCACCCCATCGATCCGACCGCGCGGCAGACCGGCGATCATCCGCGCGACGTCGTTACCGGCAAATGGGGAATCGATGCGACGAAGCCCTCGCTGCAGCATGCCGACGCACGCGCCCGGTTCGAACGGACGTTGCCGCCGGGCTTTGGCGAGGTGTCGCTGGAGGATTTTCTGTGAGCGCGACGATGCGCGCGATCGTGGTCCGGCAGGCCGGCGGTCCGGAGGTTCTCGAGATCGAGGAGGACTGGCCGCGGCCGGAGCCGGAGACAGGGCGGGTCCTGATCCGGGTCATGGCATTCGGCCTCAATCGCGGCGAGCTTTATACGCGGCTCGGCCACTCGCCGACCGTTTCGTTTCCGCGCGTTCTCGGCATCGAGTGCGCCGGCATCGTCGAGGACGGGGGAGGGAGCGGTTTCGAGAAGGGCCAGACAGTCGTCGCCACGACGGGCGGCATGGGGCGGGCCTACGACGGCAGCTATGCGGAATTCGTTTCGGTTCCGGCGGCGAGCGTGCATGCGGTAGAGACTTCCCTCGACTGGACGCAGCTCGCGGCGGTGCCGGAGCTGTTCCATACCGCTTGGGGCGCACTCGCCCTCGCGCTCGGCATCAAGGCGGGGTGGACGTTGCTGATCCGGGGCGGTTCGTCCGCCGTGGGGCTCGTCGCGGCCGACCTCGCGCGCATCAAGGGGCTGACCGTGCTGTCCAGCACCCGCGATCCAGCCAAGGCGGACAGGCTGCGGGACTTCGGCGCGGACCACGTTATCGTCGGCGGTGACGAAATTGCGCCCGCCGTGCGCGCGATCGTGCCGGACGGCGTCGATGCCATGTTCGATCTCGTCGGGACAAAGGTCGTCGACGACAGCTTCGCCTGCATCCGGACAGGCGGGACGCTCTGCATGGCCGGTTTGCTGGGCGGCGAATGGGTGATCGACGAATTCGCCCCCGGCGCGACGATCCCGTCGACCACGAAATTCACCTATTTCTCCAGTTCCGCGACGCCGATGCCGACCGATGCGTTGCAGGATTACATCGACGGGATCGAAGCGGGTCGCTACCGGCTGCCGCTGGAGCGCATATTCGGGTTCGACGAAATCGGCGACGCGCACGCGTTGATGGAATCCAATGCCGCCGCCGGCAAGATCGTGGTCCGGGTGGCGTGAGACATCCGTTCCTTCTCGTCGCGTCGTTCTGCACGGCGCTCGTCCTGTCGCTTCTCGGGTTCATGGCGCCCGCCGCTGTTCTCGACGAGATCATTCGCGACTGGTCGCTGACGAATACGCAGGCGGGATGGCTGGGCGGCGCGCTGTTTGCGGGCTATATCGCCACGGTTCCGATCCTGACCGCCTACACCGACCGGATAGATCCCAAGCGGATATATCTGGTCTGCGCGGCGCTCGGCACGCTCGGGAACTTCGGGTTCGGGTTTGTCGCATACGATCTCTGGTCGGGCGTCGGCTTCCGTGTGCTGACGGGCATCGGGCTGGCGGGGACCTACATGCCCGGCTTGAAAGCGCTGACCGATCAGCTTGCGGCCGGCGCCATCCAGCAGCGTGGCGCGACCTATTACACGTCCGTTTTTGCGCTCGGCTCGGGACTTTCGATCCTCGTGGGCGGGATCGCCGGCGATATGGCCGACTGGCGCTGGGCATTCGCGGTGGCAGGCGTCGGTTCGTTCGGCGCGCTCGCGATCGTCGCAATCGTCTTGCCGGCGAACCCGCCGGCGCCTCGGTCGGAAAAGACAGCGGCGACCCTCGACTTCCGCCCCGTCCTGCGGGACCGGAACGTGATGGGGTACATCTGTTCCTTTCTCGGGATCGCATGGGAAGTTTTCGCGAGCCGGATCTGGCTGGTGAGCCTTTTCC
>JAYQUR010000407.1:0-2991 GCA_038148075.1 Alphaproteobacteria bacterium
ATAGCCAGTTCAATAATCTCGGCTACGATCCGCCCTACGTGATGTTCTCGTCGGGATCCCGGTTCGAGGACGGCGGGCCGAAGGACAGTGCGCGCAACGCGCTGCTCACGGGCGAGTTCGTCACCAATATGGCGACGTGGGAACTGCGGGAGCAGATCAACACGACGGCGCAGATGGTGCCGCCGGAGGTCGACGAGGCCGCGATGGCGGGCCTCGAGATGGTGCCGTCGAACATCGTCAAGCCGCCGCGCGTGAAGGCGTCGCCCGTGCATCTCGAATGCAAGTACCACGCGACGCTGACGCTGCCGGGCAACTCGATCGACAACCTGACCTACGTCGTGGTCGGCGAGGTGGTCGGCGTCCATATTTCGGAAGACGTCATCACCGAGGACGGGAAGATCGACATCCTGAAGTGCCGCCCGCTCGCCCGCATGGGCTATTTCGACTACACGTCGGTCGAAAGCATTTTCGAGATGGCTCCGGGCGGTCCCAATGCCGACAAGATGCGCCGCGGCCTCGAAGGCAGGGCGCGGGGGCGTCAAGCGGCGGAATAATGGGACCGAACCGGCTGCAAAACGAAAACGGGCGCCGTGAAGCGCCCGTTTGCGTTTCCCTGGGTCGTCCGCGTCAGCGCACGTACAGATGCACCTCGTTGGTCGATGCGGTGTTGCTCGACAGCGCCGACAGCCGGACGCGATCGAGCGGCAGGCCCATGTCGGACAGCGACCGCAGGACGCGTTCTGCGTTGCGCTTCGACTGGTTGCCGTCGAGTGCGGAGCGCGCCGCGTTGCCGCTGTTGGGCGCGACGGCGACGAGATCGAACATCGCATTGGGCCGGCGCTGCAACGCGCGGCTGACCGCGTTGTAGAGAGGCTGTTCGTAGTCGACCTGCGCGCGGTCGAACCGGATCACGACCAGCGGACGGCGGACCCCGCCGGACGACGCCATCGGCGACGGTGCGAAACCGCTGCTCGCCGACGGGGCGGCCGCGGCATAGGCGCGGTTGCCGAGGCTGGAGCCGAGCAGCTCGCCGTTCTTGATGGCGAGCGCCAGGGTCGTGAGGTTGGTGCGCTCAGCGCTCATGTAGTTGCTCTGGCGGCTCACGTCCTCGCTGAGCTCGTTGAGCAGGCGGTCGATGAGGACGACGGTGCGGTTTACCTCGTCCTCGAGAATCGCGAGCTGACGGTGATCCTCGTCGACGGCGCCCGACAGACCGTAGGCGGCGCGCGTCGTCTCCAGCAGGTAGGCCGACAGCGTCGACGTGCCCGCGACCGAGTTGGCCAGCGTGTTCATCTGCGCGATGTCGCTTTCGACCTGCGCGAGGCTGGTCTGCGCCAGGTTCCACTGGTTGACGAGCAGCGGGTTGCCGGGCGTGGTGCCGACCTGCAGCCGCGAATTAATGTTGCCGACCATGTTGTGATAGGTCTGCGCATGCGTCGTCGTCAGCTGGCGGATCGACTGCAGCTGCGTGTTCTGCGTCGATATCTGCGCCTGCAGTCGCTGAAGCTCCCCCCGGAGCTGGGCGATCCGCGCACCGACATAGGTGCCCGTCGGCGACCCGGCGGTTACCGTCGGCGGATTGAAGTTGGTGTTGCCGAGCGCCGGCGGCGGCAGCGGCGACAGCGTCGGCTGCGTATTGCGCTCTGCCTGCGAAGCGGGAATCTGGGTCTGCTGGCTGCCCTTGGGATCTTCCCCGGTCAGCGACGGCCAGAGCGCGTCGGACGCGAAGGAGCAACCGGCGAGCACCGAGCCCGCGACGAGAAGCGTGAAGTGGGATGTCATTCGGGCCATGGTTCAGGCCTTACCCCCGTTTGTGTCTTTCACTCGTATCTTCGACTGGCGCCGGTAAAAGCATAGGACAAATGATTGTAAAAACACAGGAATCCGCCAACCCGCCCGGTCGGTGGCGATATTACTTTAACGATTCCGCGTCCACAAGCCGATTGTCCCCCGCGTTTCCGCCGCCGCGCGCCCCGCAATTCCCGCGTTTCCCGCCCGTAAGGCGGGTACGGCGAAACCCCTGCGCGCACCCCTGCCGGATAAAGCGAATCGATTAACGTTTCGTTTAACGGGCCCAATCTGCCGTCCGGTCGTGGCGTCCGCATGGCGGCTTTGCGGCCATCCTGCGGCCCTGGAAGCCGGTGGACAAAACGCCAAACAACGCATTGCACGGCGTCGACGCATTGGTTATACCCTTGCGGCCCGCGCGCCCGTAGCTCAACTGGATAGAGTGCCTGACTACGGATCAGGAGGTTGGGGGTTCGAATCCTCCCGGGCGCGCCATATTTTTCAATCACATAGACAAAAATGCGGGCCCCAAAAATATGATGGGGTAGCACATAGGGTAGCGTTTTGTTGGAAAACGCTGCTCTTCTTCAATGCACGCTTTCGGAAACCCGCCCGTCACAATCGTCTTTTTTTACGATCCGGCGACCTTTTCGATATCGTGCAAATAGTATCGTGTGTGGCCATGGCTATGCGGCCGCCCGGGCAATCGATCTATCCTGACAGGCCCAAAAGGCTGAAAACTCATATCCGGTCGGATAAGCAGGACGAACAAATGCTGCGCCAGTCCGTCGCTCGCCTTGCCAATGCTGACGTACAATTGCGATAGGTGCCGGTCGATTCGGGGAGCTTTCCCTTTTACCTGGACGCTGCGACCGTTGATCCACCCGTCGATACCTTTCAGACCAGCTTCCGCCTTGACCATGCCGAGCGTCTCTTCGGCGTAGGCCTCAGCAACGGCGCCGGCGATGGAGATATCGTAATTGCCGTGTTTCGCGAGCAAACAATATGCCTCCATAAAATCGGCGAATTTAGACAACCCTCATCACCTGTCTGTTATTCAACCGGGTCTTAATGCGTCTCTTCACCCTCGTTCGGTTCCGTCCGCTGCAGTTCCTTCACGGCGTCGCAAATCAATAATCAAGCCCTGCAACCCTCCATATTTCCTTCCGCCATAAGCTCATCGGCGCGTTGGGATGCATACAT
>JAYQUR010000408.1:0-2964 GCA_038148075.1 Alphaproteobacteria bacterium
CTCTTGCGGAGTTCGGCTTCCGATCCGGCACTGCCGTCGACGAACACGTTCGTCGAGTCGCAGATCAGCGCCAGCACGCCCTCATCGCCAAGCGCCCGCAGCGCAGCCTCGTCCGTCTTGCGTCCGACCAGCGGTTCCGGATCGATCTTCCAGTCCGTCGCATGCACGACGAGCCCCCGTGGCGTTCGGATCGCCAGGATGTTCGCCTCCGGGATCGAATGCGCTGCCGGGATCAGATCGACCGAGAACGGCCCGATGCGGCAGCCGCCGCCCACAGGGATCTCCGTAATGTCGATCCGATCGAGCAGCGAACTGTCTTCGAGTTTCCGACGCAGCAGACCGGCCGCAAACGGCGTCGCATAGATCGGGCAGCGGATCTTCGACCACAGATAGGGAACTGCGCCCAGATGGTCCTCGTGCGCATGGGTGATCACCAGGCCATCGAGACCTGAGAGCTGCTCCAGCGCAAATGCCGGATCCGGCGTCATCACGTCGATGCCGGGCGTCGTGTCGTCGCCGAACGATATCCCCATGTCGACCATCAGCCAGCGACCGTCGTAGCCGTAGAGGCTCATGTTCATGCCGATCTCGCCGGCGCCCCCAAGCGGAACGAACAGCAGTTCCTTGTCGCTCATACGCGTCTGTTCCGGGCGTGGATGCTGACGAGCCCACGAAGGGTGAGGTCTCCGTCGACGGTTCCGATTGCGTCGGTTGCCACATCGAACAACGGTGCAAGTCCGCCTGTCGCCACGACCGGCAGTTCCGCCCCGTATTCAGTGCGAATGCGGCTCACCAGCCCCTCGATCAGCCCGACATAGCCCCAGTAGATTCCGGATTGCATCGCCGGCGTCGTCCGCTTGCCGATCACGGTCGCGGGCCTCTCGACGGAAACCCTGGGCAGCATAGCCGCTGCCCGGTGCAGCGCCTCGATGGAAAGATTGATACCGGGCGCGATCACGCCGCCCGCGTAGTTCCCCTTCTCGTCGATGACGTCGAATGTCGTTGCGGTTCCGAAGTCGACGACGATCAGCGGTCCGCCGTATTTTTCGTGCGCTGCGACAGCGTTGACGAGACGGTCCGCACCGACGGATTCGGGCGTATCGACCAGCACGTCGATGCCGAGCTCGACGCCGCCGTCCCCGACAACGAGGGGATCGACCTTGAAATAATTGCGGCACAGGCCCTTGAGGTTGAAAAGCGTATCGGGAACCACGGTAGCGATGATCGCCGCGTCTACATCCTCGGGATGAAGCTTGGCGTGCTCCATCAGCTGCAGCAGCCAGACACCGTATTCGTCGGCCGTCCGACGGTTGTCGTTTGCGCGCCGCCAGACGCCGCGCTGGCGCTCGCCGTCGTATAGCGCGAACACGATATTGGTATTTCCGGAATCGATGGCGAGAAGCATGCCGTCTATCGCGTCCCCGTGAACACTACGTCGCCGGCGGCAATCGTATGCCGTCGGCCGTCGAAATCGTCCACGAGCAATCCGCCGTCCTCATCGACACCGACAAATACGCCGGTGATCCTGTCCGTTCCCGTGGATGCCGCGATGGTATCGCCTATCCCATGTGCCGAGGCAAGCCATGCGGCGCGAATGCCGGCAAATCCGCCGTCCGTCCATCTGCCCTTCCAGCCTTCGAACGTACGGCAGATCCCCGCGATCAGGTCGTCCGCAACAACCGTTCTCCCGGTTGCCGATTTCAGGTCGGTGGCCGGAAAGCGGACGCGGTCGTCTGGCGGTGAGATCGCCAGGTTGACGCCGATCCCCACGGCGTATCCCGCCTCGCCCGCCTCGATCAGGATGCCCGAGACCTTTCGCCCGGCGAGCAGGACGTCGTTGGGCCATTTCAGGGAAAACGATTCCGCCGGCGCGACTTCCCGGAGCGCATCGATCACCGAGAGCGCGGCCACGAAAGACAGATGCGCGGGATTTCGCGCGCCTGCCACGTCGGTACAGAGCGTCATATGGAGATTGCCGGTCGGAGATTCCCAGCGTCTCCCGGTGCGGCCGCGACCGGCCGACTGAGATACGGCAACGATCACCGTCCCCGGCGGGGTGCCCTGGCGAAGCGCCTCGGCGTTTGTACCGTCGAGCGTTTCGAAACGCTGAATGCTGACGTCCGGCGGTGTCATGCGATCCCCGTCGCGGGGAGCGGCCCTAGCCCGCGGCGAACAGGACCGAGGCGGCCGCACCCGCAGCCGCTTCGAGCGGCGCCGGATAGACGATGAAGAGGAGCGTCAACAGCGCGGCAACGCCCATCACGATCCCGATCTCGCGTCCCGCCGTGCCCTCGAAGGCATCCGCGGGATCGTCGAAATACATGATCTTGATGATGCGCAGGTAGTAAAACGCGCCGATTACGCTGGTCAGCACACCGATAATGGCGAGCACGTAAAGCCCTTCGTTGACGGCCGACATGAAAATGTAAACCTTGCCGAAGAAGCCGGCGAGCGGCGGAATGCCCGCCATCGAGAACATGAAGATCGCCATCGCGGCGGCCATCATCGGCTGGTTGCGTGCGAGCCCCGCGAGATCGTCGATCCCCTCCACGAGACGTCCCTGGCGTCGCATCGACAGGATGCAGCAGAACGCGCCCACGTTCATCGCGAGATAGATTGCCATATAGATCGCGATACCGCGCACGCCTTCGACCGAACCGGCCGCAAGACCGATCAGCGCATACCCGACATGGCCGATGGAGCTGTAGGCCATCAGGCGCTTGATGTTCGTCTGCCAGATGGCAGCGAGCGCACCCAGCGCCATCGAGGCGATCGAGATGAACACGATGATCTGCTGCCACTGCGCGAAGAGTTCGCCGAACGGACCGAGCATCGTGCGCACGAGGAGCGCGATGGCCGCAATCTTGGGGGCGACCGCGAAAAAGGCCGTCACCGGCGTCGGCGCGCCTTCGTAGACGTCCGGCGTCCACATGTGGAACGGCACCGCCGAGACCTTGAACGACA
>JAYQUR010000409.1:0-2949 GCA_038148075.1 Alphaproteobacteria bacterium
GTCCCGACCTTGTAGTAGATGTACTGGTGCGTGAAGAGCCCGTCGGTGAAGGGCGAATCGCCGTTCAGGATCTCGAGCCGGATGCGGTGGCCCGCCTTGAACAGATGCGCGCACGGCATGACCTCGATCTCGAACTTGTAGACTTCGCCCGGCTCGATCGGCTGCGGGCTGGTGTGAGTATAGATCGGGCGGTGCTTCGTACTGCGTGCCTCGTCCTTCTCGCGGTGCGACGCGCGCAACCAGCCCTTGGAGACGACGGTCGAGGCGGGCTGCAGGCCCTTCTTGCGGACGTCCGCGTCCTGCGGCGCCTGGTCGGACAGCTTCACGAAGAAATCGCAGTCGGGCTGGCTCGACGACGCGTAGAGTTCGAGCACGATGGGCCCGGCGATCTCGACGTCGCGGGCGAGCGGCTCGGTCGTGAAGGTGAGCGCGCCGCGCAGGGGGTCCGGCCCCTGCGGGCCCATCGCGACCGTGCCGCGCAGCCAGCTGGGGTTCGGGTAGTCGTAGGAGGTCGAACCACCGTTTGCGGCGGGCTTGTCGGTCGTCAGCGAGCCGTCGTTGAGCGACGTCACGCTCTTCGACGATTTCTTGTTCAGATAGTAGGACCGGTAGCGCGCCTTCGGCAGCGGCCACTCCTCCTCCTCGCGCCATTCGCCGCGGCCGGTCACGAACAGCCGCACGTTGGGCCGCTCCTCGTAGCCGTTCTTCCTGCCTTTCAGATAGTAGTCGTAGAACGGCAGAAGCTCCTGCTCGTGGTAGGAGATGTGGTCGAACTGGTCATGCGCCTCGAACACGTCCTTCGCGCCGGTGACGACCAGCTTCTTCGGCGCCTTCACCTCTTCGTAGCCGAGGATGTTGCCGCGGAGATGCAGGCCCATCTTGCCCCAATGGCCGATGGACAGCACCGGCACCTCGATCTGGTCGAGCCGCTCCCACGGGCAGCGTTCGCGCCACCAGTCGTCGTATGTCTGGCGCCGCGTCATCTCGCCGGCGAGATCGAGCGGGAAATCCTTGCCCTCCGGCCCGTTCGCCGCGCGGTGCAGGTTGTTGACGCGCACGTGCTGGTACCACCACGGCATGAAGTCGCAATAAATGCCGCCGTGATACATGGTGCCTCGGTACATATCGACGGCGCCGTCATAGGGCGCGATGCATTTGAGGCTCGGCGGGTTGACGATACCCATGAACCACTGCGTCCACGCGTAGTAGGACTGGCCGAGCCCGCCCACGTTGCCGTCGCACCAGTCGCGCGCCGCAACCCACTCGATGCACTCGTAGAGATCGAGCTGCTCCTCGTAGTCGAGCAGGTTGTAGACGCCGTCGGACGCGCCGGTGCCGCGCACGTCTATATGGACGTAGGCGTAGCCCTGGTCGCGCACGTACCACTCCACCGGGCCCACTTCCCGCCACAGGAACAGCGTCGAATGGGGTAGATCGTCGGTCTCGAACTGGTAGGGTGAGGCGGCGAACAGGGCGGGAAACTTGCCCGGCGCATCGGGCCGGTAGATACGCGCCGCGATGCGCACGCCGTCTCGCATGGTGATGTAGATCGGCTCCTCGACCTTCATGCCGTAGCGCTTTGCGACTGCCTTTGGTTTCCTGGCCATGTTCGTTCTCCCCCTAGCTCGTTCCGTTCCGGCCCGGGCCGCCGGCACCTAAGCCAACGTGTTCTTCAGAACTCCGATCCCCTCGCACTCGACCTCGATGGTGTCGCCGGCATGCATGAACACCTGCGGATCGCGGCCGACGCCGACGCCGGACGGCGAGCCCGTCGTCACGATGTCGCCCGGGTGGAACCGGTACCATTGCGAATAGTATGCGACGACCTCGGCGATCTTGAATATGAGATCGTCGGTCTTGGTGTCCTGCATCACCTCGCCGTTGAGGCGCGTCTGCAGGTGCAGGTCGTAGGGATCGGCGATCTCGTCCTTGGTGACGATCACGGGGCCGCACGGCGTGAAACCGGGCAGGTTCTTGCCCATGATGTTGCGTTCCCAGCCATGAATCGGGCCGAACGGCGGCTCGCCGTCGCGGATATCGGGAATCCAGTCGCGGGCGGAAACGTCGTTGGCGATGGTGTAGCCGACGACGCAATCCATCGCCTCGGCCTCGCTCACCCGATAGCACTCGCGGCCGAACACGAAGCAGAACTCGCCCTCATAGTCGATCATGTCGGGCGCCTGCGACGGCACGGGGATCGCCTTGCCGGGACCGAGCAGCGAATCCCGCGTCTTGATGAAGCCCGCCGGATGCCTGGGACGCGGCGTGTTGCCCATCTCGGCGAGATGGCGGCCGTAATTCATGCCCACGGAGAAGATCAGCCACGGATCGGGCACCGGCGGCGCCAGCGGCGTCTCGTCGAACGCGCTCAGCGAGCCGGAAACGGCATCCATATCGGCTTCCGCCGCGCCGATCATGCGTTTCACCGCTTCCAGCCCGTCATCGCCCCTCTCCAGAATTTCGCGGACGGAAGACGGACGCCAGCCGCCGACGACTGCGTCGGGCGCGGTTGCGAGGTCGAGAACCTGTCCGTCGGCGACCAGAACGGCGGGATGGCCCGCCGCGTAGTTCCCGGCGGCGGTGTCGATGGTAAGCAGCTTCACGTTGATTCTCCCGAGTGAAGGGGACGGTCAGTAGACCAGGAAAGTGGCGAGATCCGGGAACGCAACGACGATCAACAGGACGATCAGCATGGTGATCGCGAACGGCAGCGCCCCCCAGAACACGTCTTCGATCTTGATCCTGTCGTCCTGGAGGTTGTTGTGGATGACGAAACAGGCAAGCCCCAGCGGCGGCGTCAACAGCCCGATCTCGACCGCGATGATCGTGACGATCCCGAACCAGACGAGATCTATGCCGAACGGCGCGAGCGCCGGCACCGCGAGCGGCACCGTGATCAGCATGATCGAACCGGCATCCAGGATCGTGCCCATCAGGACGATGGCGATG
>JAYQUR010000410.1:0-2948 GCA_038148075.1 Alphaproteobacteria bacterium
CTTGTCGGACGCCATCAGACAGACCGTCTCGACGTCCGGGGCCATCTTGGCGTTCATGCTGGCCATCTGGAACTCGTAGTCGAAATCCGAGACAGCGCGAAGACCGCGGATGATGACCGTGGCATCGACCTCGTGGGCGAAATCGATCAGCAGCCCGCTGAACTGACGCACCTCGACGCGATCCGCCAACCCGCTTCCGAGATGCCGGATTTCCTCGCGAACGAGTTCGACGCGTTCGTCGATCGTAAAGATCGGGCCTTTCCCGGGGTTTATGGCAACGCCGACGACCAGCTTGTCGAGCAGGCGCGCAGCGCGCCCGATGATGTCGGTATGTCCGTTGGTGATCGGATCGAACGTACCGGGGTATATCCCGATCTTCTGCTCGGCCATGTTTGCGCGTCCCGCGAGTGCTTCCCTGGAGCGCTTTTTTAAGCGTCTCCGCCCGCTTCGTCCACCGGCGGAGCATCGCCGGCCTCTTCGACGCTCCCTTCACCTTCCGCCGGTGCGTCCGCTTCCGTCTCCTCGACGTCATCTTCGTCGGGCTCGTCCAGATGGGCGACGGAAACGACCTGTTCGTCTTCTGCGGTATCGAAAAGGGTGACGCCCTGGGTGGACCGGCCCGCAATCCGTATGTCGCCGACGGGACAGCGGATGATCTTGCCGCCGTTCGTCACCAGCATGACCTGATCGCCGTCGGCAACCGGGAACGACGCGACGACCTGCCCGTTACGGCCTTCGGTCGCGATATTGACGACGCCCTGTCCGCCGCGCCGCGTGATCCGGTATTCGAACGCCGAGGTGCGCTTGCCGTAGCCGTTTTCGGTCGCCGTCAGGATGAACTGTTCCTTCGCCGCAAGTTCGTCGAACTGTTCATCGCTCAGCGCAAGTGTCTCGCCCGTGCCCTCTTCGGCTGGCGCTCCGTTCCCGTTCTCGCCGCTCTCCTGCTCCTCGCCGTCTGTCCGGCGCCGCGCCTTGGACAAGCGCAGGTAGGCGTCCCGCACGTCCGTTTCGAGCTCGACATGATCGAGAAGCGTCATCGACACGATCTCGTCGTCGCCTGCGAGCCGGATTCCGCGCACCCCGGTCGACGTTCGTCCGCTGAAGACGCGGACCTCAGTAACGGGGAAGCGGATGCATTTTCCGCTCCGTGCCGCCAGCATCACGTCCTGCGCCTCGGTGCACGTCCGCACCCCGATGAGATGATCGCCTTCGTCCAGCTTCATGGCGATCTTGCCGTTGGCCATGATGTTGGTGAAATCCGAAAGCCGGTTGCGGCGGATCCCGCCGCTCGCCGTGGCGAACAGGATGAACAGATCGCCCCAGCTTTCCTCGTCCTCGGGCATCGGCATCACAGTCGTGATCGTCTCCCCTTCTTCTAGCGGCAGCAGGTTGATCAGCGCCTTGCCGCGAGCCTGCGGATTGCCTTCCGGCAGGCGATAGACCTTGAGGCGATAGACGATCCCGCGCGACGAGAAAAACAGGACCGGCGTGTGCGTGTTGCAGACGAACACGTTCGAGACGAAATCCTCGTCGCGGGTGCTCATCCCGGCCCGGCCCTTTCCGCCGCGCCGCTGCGCCCGGTAGCTCGACAGCGCCACGCGCTTGATGTAGCCGGTATGGCTGACCGTGACGACCATGTCCTCGCGCTGGATCAGGTCCTCGATATCGGTCTCCAGCTCGGATTCCTCGATCGACGTGCGCCGCGGCGTCGCGAACTGCTCCTTCACGGCGAGCATCTCGTCGCGCATGATCTCGCGGATCCTCTCGCGCGAGCGCAGGATCGCCAGGAATTCCTCGATCTCGGCGGCGAGTTCGCTCAATTCGCCTGCGATCTTGTCGCGTTCGAGGCCCGTCAGCCGCTGCAAGCGCAGATCCAGGATCGCGCGGGCCTGCGCTTCCGATAGGCGGTAGCGGCCTTCCACGACGAGATGGTTGGGATCGTCGATCAGTTCGATCAGCGACGCCACGTCTTGGGCCGGCCAGTCGCGTCCCATCAATTCCGACCGCGCCGTGTTCGGATCGGGCGCGCCGCGAATGAGCGCGATGACCTCGTCGATATTGGCGACCGCGATCGCGAGGCCCACCAGTACGTGCGCCCGGTCTCGTGCCTTGCCGAGATCGTATTCCGTCCGGCGGCGGATGACGTCTTCGCGGAATTCGACGAACGCCTCGAGAATACGCTTCAGATCGAGCAGTTCGGGCTTGCCGCCGGTGAGCGCCAGCGTGTTGACGCCGAAGCTCGTCTGCAGCGGCGAGTAGCGATAGAGCTGGTTGAGAACGACCTCGGCAAGGGCATCGCGCTTGATCTCGATGACGACCCGGACGCCCTCGCGATCGGATTCGTCGCGCAGGTCGGAAATGCCCTCGATCTTCTTGTCGCGCACCATCTCGGCTATGCGCTCGATCATCCGCGCCTTGTTCACCTGATAGGGTATCTCGGAAACGATGATCGCTTCGCGGTCCTTGCGGATCTCCTCGATCTCGACACGCCCGCGCATCACGACCGAGCCGCGTCCGGTATGGAAGGCGTTGTAGATACCCTGGCGGCCCATGATGAGGCCGCCGGTCGGAAAATCGGGTCCGGGAATGATCTCGATGAGTTCGTCGATGGTGATGTCAGGGTTGGCGATCAGCGCGCAGCACGCGTCGATGACCTCGCCCAGGTTATGCGGCGGAATGTTCGTCGCCATGCCGACGGCGATGCCGCCGGCGCCGTTGACGAGAATGTTCGGGAACTTCGCCGGCAGGACCAGCGGTTCCTTCGTGGATTCGTCGTAGTTCGGCTGGAAGTCGACGGTATCCTTGTCGATATCGTCCAGAAGTTCCCGCGACACGCGTTCGAGGCGGGCCTCGGTGTACCTCATCGCCGCAGGCGGGTCGCCGTCCATCGAGCCGAAATTGCCCTGACCGTCGACCAGCGGCAGACGCATGGAAAATTCCTGCGCCAT
>JAYQUR010000411.1:0-2940 GCA_038148075.1 Alphaproteobacteria bacterium
AGGAACGCCGCCGAATAGGCGCCGTCGATGGCGCGGTGGTCGAAGCTCTGCGCCAGCACGCCGACCGGGCGGATGGCGATGGCGTCGCCGTCCTCGCTTTCGATCACCACCGGCTTCTTCGTGATCCCGTCGGTCGACAGGATCGCGACCTGCGGCTGGTTGATGATCGGCGCGGTGATCATGGTGCCGAACACGCCGGAGTTGGAAATCGTGTAGGTGCCGTCCTGGAAATCCTCGGGCGCAAGGCGGTTGGTCCGCGCACGCTCGGAGACGTCGCGGATGGCGCGGGCGAGCTCCTGGAGCGACAGGTCCTGGGCGTCCTTGATCACCGGCGCGACCAGCCCATCGAAGTCGAGATCCACCGCGATGGCGAGATTGACCCGGCGGCAGACGACGAGCGCCTCCCCCTCGATGGTAGCGTTGACGTGCGGATAGTCGCGGATCGCCTCGCACACCGCCTTGGCGACGAACGGCAGATAGGTGAGCGAATAGCCCTCGCGCTTCTTCCACGCGGCCGACGCGGCGCGACGCGCACGGTCGACGCGGGCGAAATCCGCCTCGACGGCCTGCAGCACATGCGGGCTGGTCGCCTTGGACCGCACCATGTGCTCGGCGGTGCGCTTCCGGAGGTTGTTGAACGGGATCGTCTCGACGTCCTCGCCCGACATCGGCCGCGGTGCGGGTCTCGGCCGGGACGGCGACGGGCGACGGGCGGCCGGCGCGTCCTGCAGATGCGCCAGCACGTCCTTCTTCTTGATGCGGCCGTTCGCGCCGGAGCCGGAGATCGCCGCGGGATCGAGACCGTGCTCGGCAACCAGACGGCGGACGGCGGGCGACAGCGGATTGCCGTTCCCGTCGCGGTTCGCCGCGCTGCCGTTGGAGCCCCGCGCGACGGATGTCGCGGGCGCGGGCGCAGATGAAGGCGAAGAGTCGTTCGCGGGCGCGGCCGCCGCGGCGGGCCGGGCAACCGCGATCTCCTCGCCGTCGCGCTGGATGATCGCGATCACCTCGCCGACCGGCACGGTGCCGCCCTGCTCGACGCGAATCTCGACCAGCGTACCGTTGCCGGGCGCGGGCACTTCCATCTCGACCTTGTCGGACGAGACGTCGAACAGCGCCTCCTTGGTCGAGACTTCGTCGCCGACCTTCTTGTGCCAGACCGAGACCGTGCCCTCCGACACCGTCTCGCCGAGCTGGGGCATGATCACGTCCATCAGTCGATCTTCTCGACGATTTCGCGGACGATGCGCTCGGCCGACGGCATCGTCGCATCCTCGAGCGCGTCCGCCGCAGGCAGCGGGATGTGCGGCGTGGTGATGCGCACGATCGGCCCGTCCAGATCCCAGAAGATCTCGTCGGCAACGATGGACGCGACCTCGGCGCCCCAGCCGCAGAGCCGCGGATTTTCCTCGACCGTCACCAGACGGCCCGTCTTCACGACCTCGGACAGGATCGTCTGCGTGTCGAGCGGCACCAGCGAGCGCACGTCGACGACGGTCGCCTTTATGCCGTGTTCGGCCGCCAGCGTCTCCGCCGCCTTCATCGCCCGCGGCACCATGGCCGCCAGCGCGCAGATAGTGACGTCGCCGCCGTCGCGCAGCACTTTCGCGGTGCCGAGCGTATCGACGAGCTCGCCGTCCGGCACCTCGCCCTTTATCGGGTAGAGAGACTTCTGCTCGAAGAACATGACCGGGTCGGGATCGCGGATCGCGGCGGCCAGCAGCCCCTTCACGTCGGCGGCGCTCGACGGCGCGACGACCTTGAGGCCCGGCACCATCATCGCCCAGTTCTCGACCGACTGCGAATGCTGCGCGCCGAAGCGCGAGCCGCCGCCGTTGGCGGTGCGGATCACCAGCGGCAGCGTCATCTGGCCGCCGGTCATGTAGCGCGACTTGGCGATCTCGTTGGCGACGATGTCCCAGCAGACGGCGAGGAAGTCGGAGAACATGATCTCGGCGATGGGACGCAGGCCGGTCATCGCCGCGCCCATCGCAGCGCCGAGGATTGCCTGTTCGGAGATCGGAGTATCCCTTACCCGGACCGGTCCGAACTCGTCGAGAAGCCCTTCGGTGGCCTTGAACACGCCGCCCGCGGCGGCGATGTCCTCGCCGAGGAAAACGACGTCCTCGTCCCGGCGCATTTCCTGGGCGATGCCGGCGGCGACCGCCTCGCGATAGGTCAGTTCCGCCATGCGACGCCTCCATCGGCCCACACGTCCTTCGCGATCAGCTCCAGACCGGGCGGCGGCGAGGCCTTGGCGGTCTCGGTCGCGGCGTCAACCTGCGCGAGCACCTCGTCCTCGATGCCGTCGATCACGTCCTGCGAGATGCCGAACTCGGCGAGGCGCTCCCGGTAGCGCGGCACGGGGTCCTTCTTGAGCCACGCCTCCAGCTCGCCCGGCGGACGGTACTTGGCGGGATCGGCGCGCGAATGGCCGGAGTGCCGATAGGTCTGCGCCTCGATCAGCGACGGCCCGTCGCCGGCGCGCGCCTTGGCGAACGCTTCCTGCGCGGTGCGGTAGACCACGTCGGCGTCGTTGCCGTCGATGACGATCTTGGGCCGGCCATAGGCGGCCGCGCGGTCGCCGGCCGGGTTCTCGACCGCCGTCACATCGCCGATCGGCGTGTATTCCATGTAGAAGTTGTTCTCGCAGACGAACACGACCGGCAGCTTCCACACCGCCGCCATGTTGAGCGCCTCGTGGAACGCGCCGATGTTCGTCGTGCCGTCGCCGAAGAAGCAGGTCGAGACCTCGCCGGTGCCCTTGTACTGCGCCTTCCAGGCGGCGCCCATGGCAATCGGCAGGTGCGCGCCGATGATGGCGTAGGAGCCCATCGCGCCGTGCTCGACCGAGGTCAGGTGCATCGATCCGCCCTTGCCCTGCAGCAGCCCGCATTCGCGGCCCATCAGCTCGCCGAGCACGCCTTCCATCGACGCGCC
>JAYQUR010000412.1:0-2929 GCA_038148075.1 Alphaproteobacteria bacterium
GAACGGAACCGCCCCGGCCGAGACTCTGCGGCGGCGAAGTTCCAGAAAGTGGAGACGACTGAGTGGACCGGACACAGAAAGAAGAACTGGTCGCTTCGTTCAATGACGCATTCTCCAATGCAGCCCTGGTTGTGGTGACGACCCAGACGGGTCTTACCGTCGCCCAGTCCACGGACCTGCGGAAGAAGATGCGTGATGCGGGCGCCAGCTTCAAAGTGACCAAAAATCGGCTCACACGTCTCGCGCTCAAGGGCACGAAGTTCGAGCACTTGAGCGACCTGTTCAAAGGGCCGACGGCGATCGCGTATTCCGACGATCCCGTTGCTGCCGCCCGCGTGGCGGTCAAGTTCGCCGAGGGGAACGACAAGCTCGTGATCCTGGGCGGCGGTCTCGACGAACAGGTCCTGGACGCATCCGCGGTAACTGCGCTTGCCAAGCTTCCGTCTCTCGACGAGCTGCGGGCAAAGCTCCTCGGCATGATCCAGACCCCGGCCACCCGGCTGGCAGGCGTCACGCAGGCGCCGGCCGGTCAGCTCGCTCGCGTGCTCGCTGCGCGCGCCGAGCAGGGCGAGGCCGCCTGAGCCGATAACCAGTCAACCAAGTTCAAGCCTAAGGAGAAAGACGAATGGCTGCCAATCTGGAACAAATCGTAGACGATCTCTCGAACCTGACGGTCCTCGAGGCCGCCGAGCTGTCCAAGATGCTCGAAGAGAAGTGGGGCGTGTCTGCCGCGGCCCCGGTTGCCGTTGCCGCCGTTGGCGGTGGCGCCGATGCCGGCGGAGCCGCTGCCGAGGAGAAGGACGACTTCGACGTTATCCTCGCGGGTGCTGGCGACAAGAAGATCAACGTCATCAAGGAAGTCCGTGCGATCACGGGCCTCGGCCTGAAAGAAGCCAAGGACCTGGTCGAGGGCGCGCCGCAGCCTGTCAAGGAAGGCGTTGCCAAGGACGAGGCCGAAGAGATCAAGAAGAAGCTGGAAGAAGCGGGAGCGACGGTCGAAGTCAAATAATGACGCTTCGCACCGCTTTCGCATCGAACGAACGGACGGATGCCGCCTGCGCCTCGGCGCAGGACGGCTCCGTTCGCATTTTTATTTTGGCCGGCCGTGTTTGGCCGGCGCATATGGATTCCTGAGAGGTCGACATGGCAAAGTCGTTTACCGAACGTAAGCGCATTCGCAAGGATTTCGGACGCATTCGGGCCGTCGCCCCGATGCCGAACCTGATCGAGGTCCAGAAGAGCTCCTACGACACCTTTCTGCAGATCCATACCGAGGTCGCGGACCGGACCGATACCGGGCTGCAGGAAGTCTTCAAGTCGGTGTTCCCGATCAGCGATTTCTCCGAACGCGGCACCCTCGAGTTCGTCAGCTACGAGCTCGAGCAGCCCAAGTACGACGTCGAGGAGTGCCAGCAGCGCGACATTACGTTCGCGGCGCCGCTCAAGGTGACGTTGCGCCTCGTCGTGTTCGACGTGGACGAGGAAACCGGCGCGCGTTCCGTCCGAGACATCAAGGAACAGGACGTCTACATGGGCGACATGCCGCTCATGACGGATATGGGCACGTTCGTCATCAACGGCACAGAGCGCGTCATCGTTTCGCAGATGCACCGCTCGCCGGGCGTATTTTTCGACCACGACAAGGGCAAGTCACATTCGTCGGGCAAGTTCCTGTTCGCCGCGCGGGTCATCCCCTACCGCGGCTCTTGGCTCGACTTCGAGTTCGACGCGAAGGACATCACCTACGTCCGCATCGACCGCCGCCGCAAGCTGCCGGTGACGACGCTGTTGCTGGCGCTCGATTCCGACGCGACCGCCGCGCGTCGCGCCGAGATTGCGGAAGAGGGCGGCGTGCTGCCGCCGGAACAGGCCGTCGGCATGAGCGTCGAGGACATCCTCGCCTACTTCTACGAGCGTATCGAATTCAAGCACAGCGCCGAAGGCTGGCGGACCGCGTTCGATCCCGAGGCCATGCGCAACGTCAAGCTGATGCACGACCTGGTCGACGCAAAGACCGGCAACGTGGTCGCCGAGGAAGGCGAAAAGCTTACCCCGCGCGTCTGCCGCAAGCTGGTCGAAGACGGCCTCAAGGAGGTTCTCGTCAGCGAAGAGGACCTGCACAGCCGCTACTTCGCCGAGGACATCATCAACGAGCAGACCGGCGAGATCTTCGTCGAGGCCGGCGACGAGATCGACGAGGACAACCTCGCGCTGATTCTCGAAGCAGGCGTCAAGAGCTTCACGACGCTCGCGATCGACCACAACAACGTCGGCCCCTACATCCGCAACACGCTCGCCGCAGACAAGAACCGGTCGCGCGAGGAAGCGCTGATGGACATCTACCGCGTGATGCGTCCCGGCGAGCCGCCGACGCTCGAAACCGCGGAAGCCATGTTCCAGAGCCTGTTCTTCGACGCCGAACGCTACGACCTCTCGGCCGTCGGTCGCGTGAAGATGAATGCGCGTCTCGGCCTCGAGAGCGAGGACACCGTCCGCGTCCTGCGCCGCGAAGACATCCTGGCCGTCGTCAAGACGCTGGTCGACCTCAAGGACGGCAGGGGCGAGATCGATGACATCGATCATCTCGGTAACCGGCGCGTGCGGTCGGTCGGCGAGCTGATGGAGAACCAGTACCGCATCGGCCTGCTCCGCATGGAGCGTGCGATCCGCGAGCGCATGAGCTCGATCGATCTCGACTCGGTGATGCCGCACGACCTGATCAATGCGAAGCCGGCGGCCGCCGCGGTGCGCGAATTCTTCGGTTCGTCGCAGCTCTCGCAGTTCATGGACCAGACCAACCCGCTGTCGGAGATCACCCACAAGCGGCGCCTGTCCGCGCTCGGCCCGGGCGGCCTTACGCGCGAACGCGCCGGCTTCGAGGTGCGCGACGTGCACCCGACCCATTACGGCCGCATCTGCCCGATCGAGA
>JAYQUR010000413.1:0-2923 GCA_038148075.1 Alphaproteobacteria bacterium
AGCGCCGAATACCGGGCGCATCTCGTCACCGAGATGGCGAAGCGCGCGGTCGCTGAAGCGAACGGCTAAGCGTGCGGCCCGGCGCCCTGACACCGGGCGCCCGACCTCTTCTGCGGGGAGACCTGATTTTTCTGGTCTCCCCGTAATTTTTGGTTAGTTTGCAATCCGTTATCCGAAATGGTTTGTTCTGTTCATGACTGAAAATCTGCCTGGCTCCGTCGACGGCGTCGTCGACCTCTTGCGCGAAGGGCGATACGTTGCCGACCGTTCGCTCTCGACCGCGCTTTTCCTCGCTCTCAAGCTCGGCCGGCCGCTGTTTCTCGAAGGCGAAGCCGGCGTCGGCAAAACCGAAATCGGCAAGGTCCTTTCCGAGGCCCTCGGCCGCCGCCTGATCAGGCTGCAATGCTACGAAGGCCTCGACGTTTCGTCCGCGGTCTACGAATGGAACTATTCGATGCAGATGATCGACATCCGAATCTCTGAAGCCTCGGGCGACCAGGACCGGGACGAGATGGAAAAGAACATCTTTTCCGAACGGTTCCTCATCAAACGGCCCCTCCTCCAAGCGCTCGAACCCGATCTTTCGGGCGAACCGCCGGTCCTGCTGATCGACGAGCTCGACCGCACCGACGAGCCGTTCGAAGCCTTCCTGCTGGAGGTTCTATCCGACTTTCAGGTCACGATCCCCGAAATCGGCACCGTGAAGGCGGCAAAGCCCCCTATCGTTATCATCACGTCGAACCGGACGCGCGAGATCCACGATGCGATCAAGCGACGCTGCTTCTACTTCTGGGTAGACTACCCCTCGGCAAAGCGCGAGCTCGAGATCCTCAAGGTCAAGGTGCCGAACGCGGCGGAAACGCTGACGCAGCAGGTTGTCGATTTCGTCCATCACCTCCGCAACCGCGATCTGTTCAAGCTGCCCGGCGTCGCGGAAACGATCGACTGGACCAATGCCCTGATTCAACTCGACAAGATCGACCTCGATCCCGAAACCGTGAATTCCTCGCTCGGCGTCCTGCTGAAGTACCAGGACGACATCGAGAAGATTCAGGGGTCCGAAGCGGCCAAGATACTCGAAGAAGTGAAGGCCGGCATCTCGGCGGAGGCTTGAGTCTCCCTCCATGGCCGAGACGCCGACAACCGCGAGCCCGACACCGGGTATGCAGCTCCTCGACCGGCTCGAGGGGAACAAGCTCGCACCCAATATCATGCATTTCGGCCGTGTCCTACGTGCGGCCGGTCTTCCGGTCGGTCCGGGCAAGATCCTCGATGCCACCAACGCCGTGATCGAGGTCGGCGTTACGAGCCGATCGGACTTCTATTGGGCGCTTCACGCGGTCTTCGTTAACCGGCGCGACCAGCACGAACTTTTCGACCAGGCATTCCACATTTTCTGGAAGGACCCCAAGCTCCTCGAACGCATGATGGGCATCCTGCTGCCAGAGGTAGACGGCGGCGAGGCCCCGCCTCCTGAAGAGCAACCGATGCGCCGCCTTCAGGAAGCGATGACGCCGCAGGACGACGAACGGCCGGAGTCCGAACACGAGGAGGAGCAGGAAGAGGAGATAGAACTCGACGCGGCGATGACCACGTCGCACCGAGAGCTCCTGCAGACAATAGATTTCGAGGAGATGTCTGCCGACGAGATCGAGCAGGCCAAGCGAGCGATCGCGCAGATGCGGCTGCCGATCACCGAGATACCCACGCGCCGCTACCGGACGAGCACGCGGCAGGCCCGCGTCGACATGCGCGCAACGCTGCGCGCGGCGCTGCGCTCCGGCGGCGCCTCCATTCCGCTGAAATACAAGAAACGCAGGACGCGGCCGCCGCCGCTGGTGATCCTGTGCGACATCTCCGGCTCCATGAGCCGCTATACGCGGATGTTCATTCATTTCATGCACACGGTTACGAACGACCGCGACCGGGTCCACACGTTTCTGTTCGGCACACGGCTGACGAACGTAACCCGGTATCTCCGCAACAAGGACATCGACATCGCCGTCGAACAGGTGACGGCCGCGGTCGAGGACTGGTCGGGCGGAACCCGCATCGGCGAAAGCATTGCGGAATTCAACAAGTTCTGGTCGCGGCGCGTCCTCGGACAGGGCGCCGTCGTTATCCTGATATCCGACGGGCTGGATCGCGACGCCGGACGCGGGTTGCAGATCGAGATGGAGCGCCTGCACAAATCGTGCCGGCGGCTGATCTGGCTCAATCCGCTCCTCCGGTTCGACGGTTTCCAGCCCAAGAGCCAGGGAATCCAGGCAATCCTGCCATGCGTTGACGAATTCCGGCCGGTGCATAATCTTCTTAGTCTGGGGAAACTGATCGAGGCCCTGAATCGGGCGCCCCCGCCTCGAAAACAAGGAGTGCAGGAATGGCTGACGGCAATGTAAACGGCCCCTCTCTCGACGATGACGTCCTGAACGAAGCCGCGACGTGGCGACAGGCTGGAAAGAACGTCGCCCTCGCAACGGTCGTCTCCACCTGGGGCTCTTCGCCCCGTCCCGTCGGCAGTCATCTCGCCGTCGACGAGGACGGCAAGATCGTCGGCTCGGTCTCCGGAGGCTGCATCGAAGGTGCGGTCGTCTCCGAAGCCCGCGAAGTGATGGAAACCGGCAAACCGAAGGTGCTCGAATACGGCGTGACGAACGAACTTGCCTGGGAAGTCGGTCTTGCCTGCGGCGGCACGATCCAGGTCTATGTCGAGAAGGTAGAATGAAACAGGAAACGCTGACCCGGCTCCTGAACGATCAGGACGCGAAACGCGCCGTTGCGCTGGTGACCGATCTGGAAACCGGCGACCAGAGCCTCGTCTATCACGACGACGCATCCGGTCCCCATGCGGCCGACGGCTCCGTGGTCGCCGCCGCACGACAGGCGATGCAGGATGACCGCAGCAAGGTCTTCGATATCGACA
>JAYQUR010000414.1:0-2917 GCA_038148075.1 Alphaproteobacteria bacterium
TCCGCTCCGAAATCCGCAGCCCTTCTCAAGGGGAAGAGCTGGAGCGACGCGCTCTCCGACGAGCTGGCGTCGTCGCTGAAGCAGGAGCTCGACCCGCCGGAGGACCTCAACGCGGACGGGCCGATGCGCAAACATCTCGCGGGCGTGCTGGTCAAACGCACCCTCGGCCCGCTGGCGGGAGCTTGATCATGGACAAGAACGTCGACATCACGATGACCGTCAACGGCGAGACCGTGACGCGCCGCGTCGAGGCGCGCACGAATCTCGTCGATTTCCTGCGATACGAGCTGGGCCTCACCGGCAGCCACGTCGGCTGCGAACACGGCGTCTGCGGCGCCTGCACCGTCCGCGTCGACGGCAGCATCGTCCGCGGCTGCCTTATGGTCGCCGCCCAGGCCGACGGCGCCGACGTCTGGACCATCGAGGGCGTCACGGAAACAGGCGAAATCAAAGGCTTGCAGGACGCGTTCGTCGAACGAAACGCGCTCCAGTGCGGCTTCTGCACGCCCGGCATGCTTTTGACCGTCGCCGAGCTGATGGAACGCAAGCCCGACGCAAGCCGCGAGGAAATCCGCGAATTCATCTCGGGCAACTTCTGCCGCTGCACCGGATACCAGGCCATCGTCGACGCGGTCGAGATGGCGCGCGCCAAGGGAGACGCGTGATGACCGACATGATCACAGACCGCTGGATTCTCGACCGCCCGAACTCTTACATCGGCCGCTCGGTCCCGCGCCCGAACGCACCCCGTCTCGCCCAGGGCCGCGGTACGTTCGTCGACGACGTCGAGCTGAAGCGGATGGTCCATGTGGCGTTCGTCCGCTCGCCCTATGCCCACGCGCGGATGAAATCGATCTCGACCGACGCGGCCAAGGCCGCGCCGGGCGTCGTCGCCGTCGTCACCGGAAAGGAACTCGCCGAAATCCACGACCCGTGGGTCGGCGCGCTGACCCATCTCGAAGGCATCAAGTCGGCACCGCAATACGCGCTGCCGATCGACACCGCGCGCTGGCAGGGCGAGGCGGTCGTCGCCGTCGTCGCGGACAGCCGTGCCCGTGCGGAAGACGCCGTGGAACTGGTCGACATCGACTGGGAGGTGCTGCCCGCGGTCACCGATGCGGAAACGGCGCTCGACGCCGCCACCCCGGTCATCCACGACGAGCTCGGCGATAACCTGACGTGGCGGCGCAATGCCAATGTCGGCGACGTCGACGCGGCCTATGCGGATGCCGATCACGTCGTCGAGGAGACGTTCGTCTTCGGCCGCCACACCGGCGTCTGCCTCGAAGCGCGCGCACTGGTCGCAGACTTCGAGCCGTCGGAGGAACAGCTCACCGTCTGGCACAACAACCAGTGCCCGCACATGATCCAGAACATCCTCGCGACCCACTATCACCTCGACGAACACCGCGTCCGGGTGATCACGCGGGACGTCGGCGGCTCGTTCGGCATCAAGGTGCACACCTACGCCGACGAGATCGCCACGGTCGGGCTTTCGATCATGCTGAAACGGCCGGTGAAGTTCGTCGCGGACCGGATGGAAAGCTTCGTCACCGACATCCACGCCCGCGATCATCGCGTCAAAGGCAAGATCGCGGTCAAGAACGACGGCACCATCGTCGCCTTCGAGATCGACGACCTGACCGGCATCGGGCCCTACTCCATGTACCCGCGCACCAGCGGCATCGAGGCGAACCAGGTCGTCAACATGATCGGCGGGCCCTACAGGTTCGACAACTACCGCGCCGTCGCCACCGTCGTGTTCCAGAACAAGAACATGATGTGCCAGTACCGCGCCGTCGGGCATCCGATCATGTGCGCCGTCACCGAGGGTCTCGTCGATGCGGCGGCGAAGGCAGTCGGCATGGACCCGGTCGAACTGCGCCAGAAGAACTTCCACCCGGACGATTCCTACCCGACCAAGTCGGCACAGGGCCTGCCGTTCGAGAACCTGTCGCACGAAGAGAGCATGAAGACCCTCCTAGAGGCGATGGACTACGAGGCGCTCAAGGCCGACCGCGACGCGAAGCGCAAGGACGGCATCTATCGCGGCATCGGGTTCGCCAGCTTCATCGAGGTGACCAACCCGTCGGCGGCGTTCTACGGCGTCGGCGGCGCGCGAATCTCGGCGCAGGACGGCGCGACGATGCGGCTCGATGCGAAGGGCAACGTCTTCGTCTCGACCGGCGCCACCGAACAGGGCCAGGGCATGGAAGCCGTGATCTCGCAGGTCGCAGCGACCGCCGTCGGCGTCCCGCCGGAGCGGCTCAAGATCATCACCGGCGATACCGAGCACACGCCCTACGGCGGCGGCACGTGGGGATCGCGCGCCGCCGGCATCGGCGGCGAGGCGGTCGCGCAGGCCGGCCGCGCGCTGCGCGAGCAGATACTCGTCGCCGCCGGCGCGATGCTGCAGGAAGACGCGGCGAAGCTCGATATCCGGAACGGCGTCGTGGTCGACGCCGCCACCGGCAACGAGCGTATCGGCCTCGATGAGGTCGGGCGCATCTGCTACTACCGCCCGGACACGCTGCCCGACGGCTTCCAGTCGGAGCTGGTGGCGACCCGCCACTACGTGCCGCGCAAATACCCGTTCGCCTTCACCAACGGCGCGCAGGCCTCCTATCTCGAGGTCGACGTCGAAACCGGATTCATCAAGCTGCTGAGGCACTGGTGCGTCGAGGATTGCGGCACGGTCATCAACCCGCTGCTGGTCGACGAACAGATCCGCGGCGGCGTGGTGCAAGGCCTCGGCGGCGCGATGTGGGAGGAATGCCTCTACGACGCCGACGGCCAGATGCTGAACGCCAACCTGGCGGACTATCTGGTGCCGATGGCGGCGGAACTGCCCGACATCGACTGCGGCCATGCGGTCTCGCCGACGGCGGACTCGGACCTCGGCGCCAAGGGCGCGGGC
>JAYQUR010000415.1:0-2897 GCA_038148075.1 Alphaproteobacteria bacterium
CCACAAATTCCCTGACTGAATTACAAAGCTTTCGTGCTTTTCTGGAGCCCCAGCTAGACCTAAGCGATACCGTGGGCATCCAGAACTACCTGCAGTCCCACATGGAACCGGGCGAAGAGTTAAAGTTACGGGGGAGGGCTCGTCAGGGTTCTGTCAAATCTCTACGGCGACCTGAATGTCAGGCTGACGCAATACTACTGGCGAAATCTATCGCGGGGGGAGGTTCTCGGGCTCACCGAATTCTTTGGCTCGCAGCGCGGAAATCGAATGATTCAAAAATTGACCGCCGTATCGATAAATAGCGCCGGGATATATACCGATTTCGGTCGAGCCGTTAGCGAGCAGGCTGCAAAGGCGGGTTACGACAGACTCCGGGCAAGGGGCGACAAGTTCTAGCGTCCCAGCGCGCCCGAACCGGCGTTCTGCGCTTGCTCCAGCCGCCGCTCGGCCCTATGTTCCGCGCGCCATGACGGACCTCGCACATATCCGCAATTTCGCGATCATCGCCCATATCGACCACGGCAAGTCGACGCTTGCCGACCGGCTGATCCAGACCTGTGGCGGCGTGACCGAACGCGAACTCAAGGAACAGATGCTCGATACGATGGATATCGAGCGTGAGCGCGGAATCACGATCAAGGCGCAGACCGTGCGCCTGAACTACAAGGCCCAGGACGGCGAGACCTATCAGCTCAACCTGATGGACACGCCCGGCCATGTCGATTTCACCTACGAGGTTTCGCGGTCCCTTGCGGCTTGCGAAGGCTCGCTGCTGATCGTCGATTCGAGCCAGGGCGTCGAAGCGCAGACGCTGGCGAACGCCTATCTCGCCATCGATTCGAACCACGAGATCATTCCGGTTCTCAACAAGATCGACCTGCCCGCAGCCGAGCCCGAGCGCGTGCGCCAGGAGATCGAGGATGTCGTCGGCCTCGACGGGTCGGACGCCATTCCCGTTTCCGCGAAGACCGGCGTCGGCATCGCCGAGGTTCTGGAAGCTCTGGTCCAGCGCCTTCCCGCGCCGACCGGCGACCGGGACGCGCCGCTCAAGGCCATGCTGGTCGACAGCTGGTACGATTCCTATCTCGGCGTGATCGTCCTCGTCCGCGTCCGCGACGGCGTGCTCAAGAAGGGCATGAAGATCCGCATGATGGGCACCGGCGCGGTCCACCAGATCGACGTCGTCGGCGCCTTCACGCCGAAACGCGTCGACGTTCCCGAACTCGGTCCGGGTGAGGTCGGGTTCATCACCGCCTCGATCAAGGCGGTGGCGGATGCGCAGGTCGGCGACACGATCACCGAGGAGCGTCGCCAGGCGGCCGAGCCGCTGCCGGGCTTCAAGCCCAGCGTGCCGGTCGTGTTCTGCGGGCTTTTTCCGGTCGATGCCGCCGACTACGAAGATCTTCGGGACAGCCTCGCCAAGCTGCGTCTCAACGACGGCAGCTTCCATTACGAACCCGAGACGTCGGCCGCGCTCGGCTTCGGCTTCCGCTGCGGCTTCCTCGGGCTGCTGCATCTCGAGATCGTGCAGGAACGGCTCAGCCGCGAATTCGATCTCGAACTCATCACGACGGCGCCATCGGTCATCTATCGTATCCACCAGACGGACGGGAAGCTGGTCGAGCTCCACAATCCCGCCGATATGCCCGACGTGGTCAAGATCGACTATATCGAGGAGCCGTGGATCCTGGCGACCATCCTGGTGCCCGACGAGCATCTCGGCGCGATCCTCAAGCTGTGCGAGGAGCGCCGCGGCATCCAGCAGGAACTGACCTATGCCGGCGGTCGCGCGATGCTGGTCTACAAGCTGCCCCTGAACGAGGTCGTGTTCGATTTCTACGACCGGCTCAAGTCGGTCAGCCGAGGCTATGCGAGCTTCGACTACCAGGTGACGGGCTACGAAGAGGGCGACCTGGTCAAGCTGCAGATTCTCGTCAATGCCGAGCCGGTCGATGCGCTGTCGATGATCGTCCATCGCTCGCAGGCCGAACATCGCGGCCGCGCCATCTGCGCTAGGCTCAAGGATCTGATTCCGCGCCAGCTCTTCAAGATTCCGCTACAGGCGGCGATCGGCGGCAAGATCATCGCCCGCGAGACGATCTCGGCGATGCGCAAGGACGTGACCGCCAAGTGCTATGGCGGCGACGTGTCGCGAAAGAGAAAACTTCTCGAGAAGCAGAAAGAGGGCAAGAAGCGGATGCGCCAGTTCGGCTCCGTCGAAATTCCGCAGACTGCCTTTATCGAAGCGCTTCGGATCGGCGACGAATAGGGCCCCTTTTCGGTTTCCGTTCCGGCCCGCTCCCCGATCCCCGATCTCTAAAACATGTTCCGAATGCCCCGGCGCGGCCCGCGGTCGCGGCAAAGCCACGCCAGCACGAGGCCGGGAATGCCGAAGACGACCCATGCGGGCGCCGTCAGGACCGGCTGGATGATGCCTTCCCACAACCACGACCAGACGTAGCGCTGGATGACCGCCTGGCTGATGTTGAGAGACGCGGTCCCGAGCGCCTGGTCGATCCGGAACCACAATTCCCCCAGCGCGATCAGGCGGTAGGGTTCGCCTTCGAGCGCATTCAGGGCCTCGTGGCCGATCAGGATCAGCGCCAGCCCCAGCAGACTCCAGCCGATGATGCGTCCGGTTTTCATGGCTACCCCGTTTGCGGCGCACCGTATCACAGGCCCGGGGTCCTCGAAACCGAAAGCGAAAAGGTGCCGTTTCGGTTGCAACGGAATCGCCCTTTGGGCATTATCCGCCGCCGCGGAGGGGTGGCCGAGTGGTTGAAGGCGCACGCTTGGAAAGCGTGTATGCGGGTAACCGTATCGAGGGTTCGAATCCCTCTCCCTCCGCCATTAATTTTTAATAAATAACTGATAATAATTAGATAATTATTTTCCCA